>JBCBDI010000020.1:0-18532 GCA_038529885.1 Pseudomonadota bacterium | reverse complement strand
AAAGCGCGCAATCGTAGAGCCGTCGATGAAGTAGGTTTGCCGTGACCCAAACTGAGCTTCCTGGGCGGGATCGGTTATCGGGAAACCACCCTAGAAGGGGACGCCTTCGAACCTCAGTTTGGGTCACGGCAAACCTACTTCATCGACGGCTCTACGATTGCGCGCTTTTATCGCTCGCGCGACTTTGAATCAGATTATCTGGTTGTGCGCGGTGAGTTGGCCGGTGAATTCAATACCGGCGCGCTCCGTCACCGTTTGATTGTCGGCGCAGATTTTGATGAGTTCGACAACACGCTCGTGATTGACCGTTTCCGCTCACGCTTCCCGGCAGGCGGCGATCTGACAGACCCGACGCTCATCGCGGAAAACCTGCTGCTGCCGATTGCGAACCCTGTCTACGGGCTCAATCTCAATCCAGCTGCTGGCGCCAACACAAACCGCAACGAAACGCTGACGGGCTACGGAATCTACCTCCAGGACCAGATCGATATCACCGATCAACTCCAAGTTCGGATTGGCGTACGTTTTGATGACTTCGAACAGGATCTGACAAACTTCCTCGCAACACCAGCGACAACAATCACCTCTTCAGATGACCGGGTCTCCCCGCAATTCGGGGTCGTCTATCAGGTCAATGATGGCGTCAGCCTCTATGCCTCTTATGGCGAAGGGTATCGTCAGCAAACCGGACAAGACTTCCAAGGCAGCCAGTTTGAACCCAACATCACCGAATCCGCTGAAGTCGGTTTTAAAATCGATTTGGGCGCGTTTGACCATGGCGTTGATGGTTCAATCGGCCTCACACTGTTCCAGGTTGAGCAGAGCAACTTCCTGGTCAATGATGACCGCCCAGAGGCTACGGCTGTCGGCTTCTTCTCCATCCCAGCTGGCGAAGCCGAAAGCACCGGTCTCGAATTTGATGCAAATCTCGACTTCGACAATGGCGTGAGCCTGTGGGCCTCTTATGCCTATACGGACGCGGAATTCCTCAACAGCTTTGCGGACGCGGACGGTTTCGGCTTCACCATTGATGCCGGTGACCCGTTGATCAACTCGCCGGAGCATCAGCTGAGCTTGCAGGCCAGCAAGGATTTCGAGGTTGGGTCTATGCCTGCGCAAATTGGTGCTGGCGTCCTGTATGTTGGCGAACGCAATGGCTGGGTTGGGTCAGATTTCACCCTGCCGGACTACACGACTGCACGCATTTTCGGCGAAATCGAACCTATGGATAATTTCTCAATTCGATTGGATGTCGACAACCTGTTCGATGAGACCTTCTATACAAACTCCTTTGCGAATGTTTGGGTCGAGCCGGGCGCACCACAGCGCTTCCGTCTGCGCGCAGCTTACCGGTTTTAGGAGTCCATAATGGAAACGGCGATCTCAGCTGAAGCACTGACGGTCACACGCTCGGGGCAAACTGTCCTGAAAGATGTCTCTTTCAGTGTTTCGGCTGGCGATGTTTATGCTTTGCTGGGCGGCAATGGTGCCGGCAAGTCGACGACGCTGCTCACCTTTCTCGGGTTCTTGTCGCCTGATTCTGGAACCGCGAAAGTGCTCGGCGAACCTGTCGATGCCAACCTAAAGTCCATTCGCCAATCCACCGCCTACCTCCCGGAAGCGGCGACCTTGTATCAGCACCTCAATGCCTATGAGAACCTCGATTACTTCCTGTCTCTGGCGAAGGTGAAAGCGGACCGTACGGCGATTGATGCCGCGCTCGACCGGGTCTCGCTTCAAGCCGATGCGCGCGCAAATCGCCTGAGCACCTATTCCAAAGGCATGCGCCAGAAAGTGGCGATCGCGCTCGCGCTTCTGCGCGACACACCCATCCTATTGCTCGACGAACCCACTTCTGGATTAGACCCCGTCGCGATTGACGAGTTCAACGCGCTGGTCCGTTCGCTTGCCGAGGAAGGTCGGTCCATCCTCATGGTCACCCATGATGTCTATGGCGCCTGCCAGGTCGCAGACCGGATTGGCCTGTTGCGCAAGGGTGAGTTGGTCGGCGCGTTCGATCGGCCCGCATCTGGCCAAATCGACACTGAAGCCGTGCACGCCGCCTTCGCGGGACGTTCGGCAGCATGACCAGCGCGCTTCTCATCGCAAAAGAAGAGTGGCGACTTTGGCTGCGGTCAAAAGTGGCGGTCATCGCGTTTCTGATTGTCAGCTTGATCATCGCTGCCACCAGCATCCTAAACGCCGGGCGTATGGCCGATGAGCGTGCAGAACGTATTCATCAACAAGAAGTGGCCGAGCAAACTTTCTTAGAACAACCTGACCGTCATCCGCATCGCATGGTCCACTATGGTCACTATGTATTTCGCGCGCCGCCGCCTCTGGCTCTGTTCGATCCTGGCGTCGACGCCGTTACGGGGCAATCGATTTTCTTGGAAGGCCACCGGCAGAACACCGCCATGTTCGCGGATGTACGCGCCAGCGCCAATCTCGGCAGCTTTGAAGGCATCACGCCAGCCTTCGTCTACCAAATGCTCGTCCCCCTTTTGCTGATTGCGCTCGGACACGGGGTCTTCGTCCGAGAACGCGAAGCAAGAACCCTCGCGCCACTCTTGGCGCAGGGACTTTCAGGACAGTCGCTCTATTTCGGCAAGTTCCTCGCGCTCGCAGGCCTGACCGGCGCCCTGCTCTTGCCCCTGCTCATTCTGGTCGGCTTTACGGCGACGCTCGGAGAGTCCGTGATGATGGGGCTGAGCGTCGCCCTCGGCTATGTTGCTTACTTGCTCATTTGGTGCGCCTTGATTGTCTTAGTCTCGGCGATGTCATCCTCGCGCGGCCTCGCGCTCGGGGTGCTTGTCTTCATTTGGCTGATCTGGGCCTTGATTGTTCCACGCCTCGCGGTCGCATCTGCCAGCACGGCGGTGTCCGTGCCGGGCAAACTGGAAACGGACTTTCAAATGTACGCGGATATCCGGGAACTCGGTGATGGCCACAATGCCGCCGACCCGGCTTTTGCTCAGCTCCGCGCCAACCTGCTCGTACAATATGATGTCGAGACGATTGAAGAATTGCCGGTCAATTTCCGAGGCATTGTCGCGCAGACCTCGGAAGCCGATCTCACCGACGTCATGAATGAGTATGCCGACCGCCGCATGGGCGTTGAGCGATCTCAATCCCTGCATGTGAACCAATATGGCTGGCTTTCCCCGGTGATCGCGATTGCTGCGGCGTCGCGCTATCTCTCAGGCACTGACCTGGTCACGCATCATCGCTTCTTGCGAGAGGCTGAAGCAGTTAGGTTCGATTTCGTGCAAGGGCTCAATAAGAGCCATGTTGAGGAACTCTCCTATATTGACGATATCAATCGAAACCAGGGTGAGGCCGCCTATCGCCGCGCCCGGATTTCTTCGGACAATTGGAAAGTCCTCGATGAGTTTAAGTTCGCGCCCGCCGCGGCGACCGAGCGGACCGCACGCGCCTCTGCTCCCGCTCTGATGCTGAGTGTCTGGTTGCTGGCGCTCTTAGCGCTCGGGACGGCGTTGAGTGCGAGGTTGAAACCATGACGGCACTCACCCGCGAGCTGTGGTTCCTATCTCGTGATCGGGCCGCTCAAGTCTGGCTTTTGATCGCCTTTGCCGCGGCGAGCTTTGCCGTCATTTTCGGCCTCCAAGAAGTGGCCTCGCAGCGAGACACGATCGAGCGATTGAAAGCCGCTGACGCGATCGAACGCGACGTCGCGGTGGAGGAGTATCGCGATTGGGGAAGCGCGGGCTATTACACCTTCCACCTGACTTATGATGAACCATCTGAGTTTACGTTCGCGGCACTTGGTCAACGCGATACCGCGCCATGGAAACACCGTATCCGCATGCTGGCGCTAGAAGGTCAGATCTACGAGACAGATGCGCCCAATCCGGATTTCGCTTTGATTGGCCGCTTCGACTACGCCTTTGTCGTGGCGATCTTATCGCCGCTCTTTTTGATCCTGTTGCTGCATGATCTTCGTGCTGGCGAAAAAGCGAATGGACGGTTCGAGCTTTTAGAGTCTACGGATGCCAGCATATGGCGTACCCGTGCGGCCCTTCGTTTGGGCGCTGTCGCACTGGTCCTCGTCCTGCCGCTTTGGATTGCCGCCTTAATGAGCGGCGCGGCTGGACTACAAATTGTCGTGGCGACCGCCGCCGTTCTCCTCCATTTACTCTTCTGGTGGGCAGTCATCGCTTGGATCAATGCGCGCGGCTGGACGGCGCCGGTGAACCTGACAACGCTGTTCGGCATTTGGTTGGCGCTCGCCATTGTCGCGCCCGCCGGGATCAGAATGGCGGTCGATACAGCCATCGCCGTTCCGGACGGCGGGGATATCATTTTGACTCAACGCGAGGCGGTGAATGATGCTTGGGATCTGCCCGTCTCCGCGACCATGGATCCTTTTGTTGAGCGCCACCCAGAATGGGAGGGCCATACGACCATACAGGGCACATTTGAGTGGAAATGGTATTACGCGTTTCAGCAGGTGGGCGATCAGACTGTCGAGCCCCTCTCAGAGGCCTATCGCGCAGGCCGCATGCGACGGGATAATCTTTCCGCAGCACTTTCCTGGCTCTCCCCTCCGGCAAAGATCGAGCGTGTCTTTCAATCCATTGCGCGAACCGACACCAAAGCCGCAACGGATTATGAGAACCGCGTCAGAGCTTTCCATGCGGAGTTACGGTCCTATTACTATCCACTTATGTTCTTGGATCAGCCGTTTACGGACGAAGCGATTTCAAACCGGCCAGGGTACGTTGCTGAGTAAAACCAGCCTCTAAGTAGGCAAATACACGTTGCGCCCGCTGGCCGATTATGCTCGACAACGCGCATGCGATTGAATCAATGCCACAATTTCGCGGATTTCCGAGCGCTGGCGAAGCAAAAGCTGCCCGGCCCCATCTTTCACTATATTGATGGCGCGGCAGACGATGAGATCACCTACCGCCGCAACACAGCCGCTTATGACGATGTCGACTTGGTGCCCAGCGTCCTCCATGGCGTTGAGAGTGTTGATATGTCCGTCGAGGTCATGGGCCAAAAGCTCGACATGCCGCTCTATTGCGCGCCAACGGCTTTGCAGCGTCTTTTTCACCATGAAGGCGAGCGCGCGGTGGCAAAAGCCGCGACCAAGTTTGGCACCATGTTTGGCGTCTCTTCGCTTGCCACCGTCCCGGTTGAAGAAATCTCCGAGATCGCGCCGGGACCGAAAATGTTCCAATTCTATTTCCATAAAGATCGCGGCCTGAACGATGCCCTCTTGGAACGCGCGCGGGCGGCCAAGTTCAATGTCATGGCGCTCACCGTCGACACGATCACAGGCGGCAATCGCGAGCGGGATTTGCGCACAGGCTTTACCTCCCCGCCCAAACTGACGCCGTCATCTCTGTTTAGCTTTGCCGCGCATCCGAGTTGGGCGTGGAACTTTCTCACCAAAGAGAAGTTCGACATGCCGCACCTCTCTGGCCATGTCAGCGAGGGCACGAATTTGGCCGTCTCTGTCGGCGACTATTTCTCGACCATGCTCGACCAATCGATGAATTGGAAGGATGCCGAAAAACTCTGCGCGCAATGGAATGGGCAGTTTGCCTTGAAGGGCATTATGAGCGTCGAAGATGCCAAACGCGCAGTTGATATTGGCTGCACCGGGATCATGGTCTCCAACCATGGCGGCCGCCAGCTGGATGGCGCCCGTGCGCCTTTCGATCAGCTCGCGGAAATCTGCGACGCGGTCGGCGATCAGATTGATGTCATTTGCGAGGGCGGGGTCCAGCGCGGAACGCATGTCCTCAAAGCCCTGTCCGTTGGCGCCAAAGCGGTTTCAGGCGGCAGGCTATATCTCTATGCACTCGCGGCTGCTGGACAAGCGGGTGTTGAACGCGCGCTGGGCAATCTGCGAACGGAGATTGAGCGCGACATGAAGTTGATGGGGGTCACCCGCATCGATCAGCTCAGCCGTGACAATCTCCGCTGGCGCTAAATTTTACGGTGAGAGGCGATAGCCACCCGCTTCAGTGAGCAAAAGCCGCGCATTGGCGGGATCCGGCTCAATCTTTTGGCGCAGGCGATAGATATGCGTCTCAAGCGTATGTGTCGTGACCGCAGCATTATAGCCCCACACCTCAGACAAGAGCTCTTCGCGCGCCACTGGCTTGCCGCCGGCACGGTAGAGATATTTGAGAATATTGGTTTCTTTCTCGGTCAGGCGGATCTTGCGATCATCCTCTTTGACCAAAAGCTTCATGCTCGGGCGGAACTCATACGGGCCGACATCAAAGGTCGCGTCTTCGCTCTGTTCAAAGCTGCGCAAATGCGCCCGCACGCGCGCCAAGAGTACGGAGAATTTGAACGGCTTGGTCACATAATCATTGGCGCCGCTATCAAGGCCCAGAATGGTGTCCGCATCGCTGTCCTGACCGGTCAGCATAATGATCGGGGCGCGTACGCCGCGGGTGCGCATCAGCTTGCACGCTTCGCGGCCATCCATATCCGGCATCTCAACATCCAGCAGAATAAGATCGGTGCGCTCAGATTCAGCGAGCTTGACCCCTTGGGTCGCATTCTCAGCCTGGATCACCGTGAACCCTTCATACAGGTCAAATTGCTCCGCCAGCGCCTCGCGCAGCTCATTGTCGTCGTCCACCAGAAGGATCGTTTTGGTCACTGCCATGACATTCTCCCTTGTCTTGTGGAACGCAAATAGAGAAGGAGTCTCAAGGTTTCATTACACGCTTCTTCAGCGGATGTCACAAAAAGGAGAGCCCCGCGTGACCTCATTGTTATTTACAGCAACCGCCCAAGGCAAGTTCTCGGGTCCAGGGGTCACGTGTCGCTGCGCCATCGGCAAAGGCGGCGTGGTTCAGGCCCGTCTGAAGCGCGAGGGGGATGGCGCGAGCCCGCAAGGCCGCTGGCGGATGAAGCGGGTCTTCTATCGCCCGGATCGCATGGCACGGCCTGAGACCGATCTACCGGTGGTTCCGCTGTCTGAACGCGATGGCTGGTGCGATGATGCCGATCATCCCCTGTATAACCGCCCCGTCACTTTGCCCTTCGCGCCCAGTCATGAGAAGCTTTGGCGGGACGATCATGTCTATGACCTGATTGTTGAGCTGGGCCACAATGATGATCCCGTGGAGCCAGGCTTTGGCAGCGCGATCTTCTTTCACCTCGTGCATGAGGACTATCGTCCAACAGAAGGCTGTGTTGCGCTCGCTCAAGCGGATATGCTCGACGTGCTGAAACAGGTGTCTGCGGAGAGCGAGCTGGAGATACGCTTTTGAAGCGCGGCTGGCTGAGGCCTCTACGACCTAACGGCCCATCAATTGACGCGCCCGCTCCTGATTGAAATGCGGCGCAACAAACAGGATGGGCATCTCTTGCTCAATGGCGCGTGCCGCCAATTGCGCGCGGTAGCGAGTCTGCGGATCAGCGTGGGTCGTCAAAGACCGAACCAGATTGAGACTGTTGACGTCTCCAAAATAAGACAGCACGGCGAGCCCATCTTCTCGAACAGCAGGATCGTGATGCGCAAGAGCGGCGCGCGCATGTTCGATCGCCAAAGCCGGTTTCGCCAGCCAAGCGCCGCTCAAGACTTGCCGTCCTCTAAAATTAATATGGTGCTTCACCCAAGCCAAAAAGACGCCGAACCAAACCAGCAGGTTCCAATGTCTGAGATCCGGCTTGCGCTCTAGATACTCCGCCATCCAACGCCGATGGCTTCGATGATTCAGCGCCCGCGTCAGCTCGCTTCGCGTCAAGGAGCGGCGAAGCAGCCAAGTCGCGCAGAACAGATCTTGAATGTGTACTCTTTTCGCCAGCATCTTCGATCCTATAGCGCCGCTTTGAGCGCGCCGCCCATCAGCCGGAGCGCTTTAATCTGCTCGGTGAACTTCAATGACAAAACGGGCATGCAAGTCTTGTTCACATCGACAATATAGATCCGACCATCGTTAACATCACGCAAAACGTCGATGCATCCAAAATCGAGGCCCATCTCTCGGCAGAAGGCGGCGATTTGGGATTGTTCGTCTTTCGAGAACACCTCATCGGCTTGGCGAACGTCTGTGTGGAGATAGCTCGTGCCGAACCGACCTTCCATGGTTTTGTACTTATGGAAAACGACCGGCAGCGTCCCTTTCACTACATTCGTCCTCAGATCCTCGTTGCGAACGCCATCTGTCGCGGTGTTGATGAGCCGCTGATAGACAGCGCCCTCTTCCACATCCTTACTCGAAATCGGGCACTCAACTATTTTGCCATCATGCGTCCCGTTCGCATCGGACTTACAAACAGCAGGCCCATGATAGGTCAGTGGATCGACATCGAGCGCGTAACCGAACACGTTTTTGAACACGCGTGCGACATGCGTCTTGGAAATATCTTCAACACGGTCATTCAGCGCGCGGCTTCTTTGATCCGCATTCAGCTGACGCGCGGCGCGACTATAGGTTTCGTCCTCAAAGACGAAGACCGTATCGGCTTTGTCCACATCTGAAACAATCTGGATATCGCCAATTTGAGTGGCCAGCCAGATATTGTACCAAGGCGGCGCGCTGTGAGGATAAAAAGCAATCGTCTTGCGATCGCGGTTTCGTTTGAAGATGCGGGCAACCCCTACGAGGACCAAATAGGTGTACAGTTGGAGCGCCGCGAACAGGCTCTTAAAGAAGGATCGGTCGAGCGACACCCGCACGCGCGGGTGCGGAACAAGCAGCTGCTTGTCCTTGATACGCAGGCCGCGCACATACTCAAATGAGCGCGAGACGGAAGCGAAAGCCGAAAACTGAGCCATCTTTCAATTGAGCCTCATGAAAGTCATTCACGGTGTATGAATAGCGAGATCGGGCTGTCTTTTCCAGTTTTTCGGACAACACAGGCGGTAAACTATACGTGTGTCTGCACCTGATGCGGTGCATCCCCCTGTTTTCCCAATCACATTCTCGCCACACGAATCACCGAACGGTTAATGCGGGGCGGGCTTCGTAAGGAGGCTGCAAATGTTTCAGCTGACTGAGTATTCGCCTGAGCGCCCAGAATTGGGCAGCTTTTATCTCGTGACCGAAAGCGGCGAGCATGGGCCATATGAGACCTATGACGACGCCGTTGACGCCGCCGAGCACCCGCAACCAAATATGTACGGCTTCAATCCGCGGCGCGGCTATTATGTCATCGACAGAAGCGAACCCGACGCGCTTTAGCTCTAAGCCAGCTCCGCCAGATATTCCTGGAGCTTCATCACGGATGGAACCGCATTGTCACGCAGGCGTTTCATGATGGCGAGCTTTTCGGTCTCGTCTTCCTGAATGCCCGATGCCAATTGGGAATAGCCATCAAGGCGATTGCCGCGCATCCACTCGCGCAGGTCTTTTTCTTGAGACCAATTGTACTGGTTCATCATGAATGCGCTGTGCATGCGGATCCAATCGGTCGCATGGTTGGGCAGAGGCACTACTTGGCAGAGACGGTTTTTCTCTTCCTCACTATCGCGCGTCAGCTCAATGTGGGCGATGAAAGCGGCGCTAAAGACTGGCTGAACGGTGCGCACCGTCTGCAAGAAAATTGTGTCGCCTTGGAAGACGGTGGTCTCTTCTGAATTGCCAACTGCGCAGGCCGAGCAATCGACGAAGAGCGTGTCCGGATCGTTCGGCAAAGTGCCCTCATCCATAATGATCTTGTCGGTCTCGATCCGCTGAATGCGCCCTTTGCGGATGACATTCTTGATCTTGCGCAGCTCAGCCAGCTCCGGATCTGAAATCGTTGCCCCATGAAACATGCTCGGCCGCACGCTCTCATCGATGCGCGTAAAAATGCCAGCCTCTTCGATACGATCGAACATATTGTCGACCGACGTCGAGCCTGCAATCGCTTCCATTTGGGCTGCTTGTGCGCCCATCGTGGCTTCGAAAAAACGCGGATCCGGCTGCGTCGTTTCCCTACGCATCAACCACGCATCGCGCGGACGCACCCAGTGGATGGCATCAGGATCGACATGGTTTTCGAGCAACCAAACCACCGCATCAATGCCGGTCTTCCCGCCGCCAATAATGACATAACGCGAGGGCTGTTCGGTGAGCTTTGGTAGATCATTGAGCGGCATCATTCTAACCCCGTCGCCCACTTCAAAATTAGGCGTATGGGTCGAGGGCACTGTGGTCTTCAGCCAGGTCGCATCGGCGACCTTCTCGCGGACCTTCACGTGATAGGTTTTATCGGAGGTCAGGGCGCTGATTTTGCCGTCGCCTTCATATTTGCACATCGGCAAATAGGTGACCCGCCCGGTCGGCAAGAATTGGTAACGCATCACCTCATCGAAATAAGCCATGATTTCGGGCCCGGTGGCGAGGTCTTGCAGCCCCTTATTGAGCCCCATCGTGTCGATCACGCCTTTAGAGAGCTCCTTTGAACTCACGCCATAATAAGCCGATGGTTGATGCAGCGTCACATAAGGATAAGCATCATTCCAATGCCCACCGGGCTTTTGATGCATATCGACGATTAGAACCGTCTTGTCGCTCTCGGTCAGGATGATGTCGGCAAATGCCATGCCCATCGCGCCGGCGCCAATGACCAGATAATCAACTTCGATCGTTTCTTGTGCCATGCGGCGCTCCCGATTCAAATAGCTCTTGATAACAGTGTTATTGCGTGATAATAACAGCGTTATTAAAAGTCAAGCGTGTTCCGTGTATGAGTGATAGTAAAAGCAAAATCCTAATGGCTGCTTCCGAACTGTTCGGGGAGAATGGCGCTGGCGGCATGAGCGTACGCGCCATTTCGAACCGCGCGGGTCTCTCCACGATCGGGATTTATAATCACTTCAATGGCAAGCAGGGCATTCTTGATGCGCTCTATATCGAAGGCTTCCAACTCGTGATGGCGGCCGTGAATGTTCTAGGCGAGGATTTATCTCCGCGCGATGCGGTGTTGAAGGGCCTCTCCAACTATATCGAATTTGCACGCAGCAAGTCCGCCTATTACGCGCTTATCTTTGGCGCGAGCGACCCGTCTTACACGCCCTCGTCCGAAGCCATTGCTGTCGGCGAAGAAGCGTTCAACCGGCTCACGCATTTGGTCTCGCGCGCCATCCCGACGCAATTGAGTGGGCGTGAGAAACGCCAAGCGGCTTTGGAGCTTTGGGCGCTCGCGCATGGCTATGTCAGCCTGCAAGATCACGAGGCGACCGATCTCATCCCAAATACTGCCTGGCGAGACTTGATGATGAACGCAGTCACGCTGCACTTAGATGCGCTGATCGCAAAACACGCGCGCTAAGACTCACGCGCTCCAAACAGAGCCGTACCGACGCGAACATGTGTGGCACCAAGACGGGCTGCCAGCGCATAGTCCCCGCTCATCCCCATACTGACCTGAGGCAGTTCATGGGCATCTGCCAATTTCTTTAAGAGGGCAAAGTGCGGCCCAGCAGGCTCGTCTGCGGGCGGGATACACATGAGCCCCACGACCTGCCCCGGATAATCGGCTCGCGCCGCTGCCAGCAGGTCCGGCAGGCCGCCAACACTAACGCCGCCTTTTTGAGGCTCGTCGCCCGTATTGACTTGGATCAAGAGATCTGGCGGCGAGACACCGGTTTTGGTGACCGCCTTGGTGAGGGCCTTCAGGAGCTTCTCGCGGTCCAGCGTTTCGATGACATGGAAAAGTTGAACGGCATCCTCAGCTTTATTGGTTTGCAGCGGTCCAATCAGACGCAATTCAAGGTCTGGAAGCTCTTGGCGACGCTCGCCCCAGCGACCGACGGCTTCTTGAACGCGGTTCTCTCCATACACGCGCTGCCCCGCCGCCAGAGACGCCTCGATACGCTCATCTGGTTGGCGTTTGGACGCGGCTACGAGGCACACATCTGCACCGATCTCGGCTAAAATGCGGTTGCGGGCTTCGCGGATGGAGGGGGGCTGTGTATCAGGGCTCATGATGGGGTTGAAACACCAAGCTGCCGCCGCCCGCAAGTGGCGCACCGCGATCCGGCGCATTCAGGGTCACTTTCCACCGTATTTGCCCCCGCTTTTCTTCCTCACCGATCCGGATCGCGTGCCGGACCCTGTCGCCGTGATTTCGGAGCTACCGCATGAATGCGGCGTGATTTATCGTCATTTCGGCGCGCCCGACCGGCAAGAGATTGCGACGAAGCTCTCAGAGCTCTGTCGCCGCGAAGGCCGCGTCTTTCTGGTCGCCGCTGATCCGGTTCTAGCACTCGCCGTTGGCGCAGATGGCGTTCATTGGCCGGAACGCAGCGTTCACGAAGCGCGGACCTGGCGCGGCAAGTTTCCACTTCAAACCGCCAGCGCTCATTCGCAGCGCGCGATTGTTCGGGCGAGTGTCGCAGGCCTGGACGCCGCCCTCGTCTCTACCGTTTTTGCGTCGAACAGCCCAAGCGCGTCACGCCCGATGGGCGCGTCGCGTTTCAATGCGCTCGCAAGACAGAGCGATATCCCCTTGTATGGGTTAGGCGGCCTCAATGCCGCAAATAGTGGACGCGTCTCATTCAGCGCAGGCGTCGCTGCAATCGAGGGTCTTTTGTGGTCTAGGCCTTAGTTAGCTGACAGCACGCACAGCATCCGCCACAGATTCAACCGCTGAATCCATAAGCTTCGCATCCGTCGCTTCCGCCATCACACGGATCAAAGGCTCGGTTCCCGACTTGCGGATGACCAAACGGCCCTTTTTGCCGAGTTTCTTCTCAGCCGCAGCGATCGCATCGACCACGGAGTCTTCTTCAAGCGGCGCACCTGACTTGAAGCGAACATTGACAAGTTTTTGAGGTACGCGGTCAAAGACGTGCCCAATTTCTGACAGCGGCTTTTCGGTTTCAACCATCACAGCGAGCACTTGAAGCGCTGCCATAAGCCCATCCCCGGTCGTGGAATAGTCCGACAGAACGATATGGCCAGACTGTTCTCCGCCCAGGTTGAACCCGCCCTCTCGCATGCGCTCGACGACGTATCGGTCACCAACTTTGGTCCGCTCCAGCGACAGGCCGATGCTCTCGAGGTGCTTCTCAAGCCCTAGATTGGACATCACCGTCGTCACAACGCCCGGCTGTGAAAGGCGATTCTGCTGTTTCCAATGCCCGGCAATCAACCCGATCAGCTGGTCGCCATCCACTTCATTGCCCTTTTCATCAATGATGATGCAGCGATCGGCGTCGCCATCGAGCGCAATTCCTATATCAGCGCGATAGGTTTGAACTGCTTCTTTTAAGGCTGCCGTGTCGGTTGACCCAACTTCTTGGTTAATATTGAAGCCATTCGGCTCCACGCCGATCTTGAACACTTCCGCGCCGAGCTCAAACAAAGCGTCCGGCGCGACCTTATATGCGGCCCCATTGGCGCAATCGATACAGATTCGCAGGCCTGACAGGCGCATCCCGCGCGGGAAACTGGCTTTGACAATCTCCACATAGCGCGCTTGCGCGTCATCAATGCGTTTTGTCCGCCCCAATTCGTTTGGAGCGGCCAATTTATCGTCCAGAGCCCGGTCCATCCGGCTCTCAATTTCGAGCTCAATATCGTCAGAAAGCTTGTATCCATCGGGCCCAAACAGCTTGATTCCATTGTCTTCAAAGCTGTTATGGCTGGCCGAAATCATGACGCCCAGATCTGCCCGCAAAGACCGGGTCATCATCGCGACTCCTGGTGTCGGCAAAGGGCCAAACAGGGTGACGTCCATTCCAACAGAGGTGAACCCAGCCACCAGAGCCGGTTCGATCATATAGCCTGAGAGGCGCGTATCCTTGCCGATAACGACGCTGTGCCTGCGTGGACTGGTGGTTCTGAAGTATTTCCCAGCCGCCATGCCGAGCCGCATAGCGATTTCCGGCGTCATCGGAGGTGTGTTCGCGGTGCCACGGATTCCATCAGTTCCGAAGTATTTACGTGTCATAATGACCTAAAACCCTTGCTTCGTTCAATTGTACGAGCTTTTAGTGAATGCATCGAAGGCGCAATGCCACAGTTTCGTAGCAAGTTCCAAGCCGAGATTTCTGCTGGCTTGGCACATCGTCTGCATATTGTGGCGCGTTGGGGAAACGAGAGGACACGCAAAATGCGTATGAAATCAATTCTTGTGGGCAGTATGCTCGCAGCTACACTCGCCGGTTGTGCGACCGGTCTTCCGTCAGACATGACCGTTGCAGAATACTGCGCAAATCCAGAACGGGCGTCAGAAGAAGTTTGCCGCCTGAAAGTTGAGATTGATGGCAATGCGACTGCGCTTGCCGAAACGAATATGAGCCTACGCGAAGCGCGTCAGATGGCCGATAGCGCCATCTCCGCTGCAAATGCGGCGCAAGCCTCCGCCGATGCGGCGCAGAGCCGTGCCGATGCCGCTTATGCTCTGGCTGATAAAGATCTCGACTGTAAAACCACCACAGTCCAGCAATCAAATATCGGTACTTGTGAGCCTGGTTACACGGTCATGGGCTGTGTCCAAACCCGCTACACGCATCGTGCCGGCGGTCTGTCTTTCCTGCGCGAACTCAATAATGAGCAGTGCCGGTTTAACAGCCAAGTGCTTGAAATGCAGGTCCGCTGCTGCCGCGCAGCCGCCGACGGCATGGGCGGCGCGTCCTAATTCGAGCGTTTACGCTAAAGTAAGAGCTGATGAGACAAGGGGATCCTAACCAGGGTCCCCTTTTTTCCTTTTTGCTTTCCTGTCTTCGTCACATTCAGAAATAGGATGTGCAATGACGAGCCAGCAGCGATCCGTTTAGGGGACAGGCTGGCAGTAAGTTTGCAGTAGCGTCAGTTTGCAGTGGAGTAGCGTATGTGCGGGATCATCGGTATTTTGGGAAAAGAAGGCTCAGCCGCCGAACGGGCGATGGAAGCTTTGAAACGCCTGGAATATCGCGGCTATGACAGTGCTGGGATCGCCACTCTGAATAGCGGCAAACTTGATCGCCGCCGTGCGGCTGGAAAACTCAGCAATTTGCAGGCACTGTTGAATGAGCAGCCTATTCCCGGCCAAACCGGGATCGGCCATACACGCTGGGCAACGCATGGCGCGGCGAACACCACAAATGCTCACCCGCACATGGCTGGACCGGTGGCGCTGGTTCATAATGGGATCATCGAGAACTTTCGTCGCTTGCGCGATGAGCTCGAAGCCGGTGGCCATAAATTCGAGACCGAAACCGACTCAGAAACAGTCGCCCATTTGGTATCGGCGGGGCTGAGCAAAGGCGAAGACCCTGTCGCTGCGGTTCGCTCGGCGCTTGCGCGGCTCGAAGGTGCTTTCGCGCTTTGTATTCTGATTGAGGGTCATGAAGACCTGATGATCGGCGCGCGCAAAGGCTCTCCCTTGGTGATCGGGATTGGCGAGGACGAAATGTTCTTAGGCTCAGACGCCCTCGCAGTAGCCCCCTTCACCAATCAAGTTGTCTATCTCGAAGAAGGCGATTGGTGCGTCCTTAGCCGTACGAGTTTTACCATCTATGATGAAAGCGGCGCCGACGTTTCGCGCCCGACGACAATTGTGCAAAGCGGCGGCGCAACCGTCGAGAAGGGCAATTATCGCCACTTCATGCAAAAAGAGATCTTCGAGCAACCGGACAGCACAGCCCGCACCATCGGCGCCTATGTCAATGCGCTCGAACAAGTGGTTGAACTGCCGGGAGACGATGACGCGTTTGATTGGTCGCAAATCACCCACCTTCACATGGTCGCCTGCGGGACCGCCTATTACGCCACATGCGTGGCTGAATACTGGTTCGAGCAAATTGCCGGCCTGCCGGTTAAAACCGATATCGCATCTGAGTTCCGCTATCGCCAACCCGCGCTTCCAAAAGAGAACGGCTTGGCTCTGTTTGTGAGCCAGTCCGGCGAGACGGCCGATACATTGGCGGCCCTTCGATATTGCAAAGAGGCGGGCCTAAAGACCGCCGCCGTCGTCAATGTACCGACCTCAACCATTGCGCGTGAAGTGGATCTGGTCCTGCCCACGCTCGCCGGCCCTGAAATTGGCGTTGCCTCGACCAAAGCCTTCACGGCGCAGCTTTGCGCCCTCGCGGCCGTGGTCATCGCCGCAGCCAAAGCGCGCGGCACCATCGATCGGCAAAAAGAAGTCGAGCTGGTGGATGCGCTCAACGGCATCCCGCGTTTGATCTCCGAAACCTTCGCGCTCGATGCTCCGATTGCGAGCCTGGCGCGCGACCTCTCAAAAGCCAAGGATGTGATCTATCTCGGGCGCGGCGTCCACTTCCCCATCGCGCTGGAAGGCGCGTTAAAGCTGAAAGAAATCAGTTATATTCACGCCGAAGGCTATGCGAGCGGGGAACTCAAGCACGGTCCAATCGCTTTGATCGATGAGGAAACACCTGTTGTGTTTGTTGCGCCTTATGACGCCCTGTTCGATAAATCACTGTCCAACCTGCAAGAGGTTGCAGCGCGGCGCGGCAATGTCTTGTTGATTTCAGATGCGAGAGGCTTGGAAGAAGCTGGGGATACACCTGCGCTAAGCGTCGAGATGCCTGTCAGTGACGCCTTTGTTGCGCCGATCTTATATTCGCTTCCCGTGCAGATGCTGGCCTATCATATTGCCGTCGAAAAAGGCACGGATGTCGACCAACCACGAAATCTCGCAAAGTCCGTTACGGTCGAATAAGTCTTTGTGTTATTGATGAAAAACCTGGCCTTTGATGTACAGGCCAGGTTTCATATTAGGCTCAAACCACTGACCCGAAAAGGCCGATAGAAACGGCAGCGCCAATCACGGCGAGAGGGAAAGAGAGAGCGGCAGCGATAAAGCCCTGACGAGCTTCAGTTGGGGAGGAAACACGCATGGGATTAGTCCTTCTTAGCGTTGTCAGACACGATTATTCGTTGTCCGTATCAGCTAGATAGGAGGTCAAACCTAAAATTCAATGAACAATTTGAATATTATTCAGCATTCAATAGTTCGCGCGTCTTAATAGGTACGGTGAGGCCGGCCAAAATAATGTCCAGAACACCATCCAACTCACGCTCTAGCTTTGGCAAAGTGAGACGCGACCAAAGCTGCGGATAACGGAATTTCATCGTCGCCGATTGCATCATCTCAGCGATGAAATGCGGGTTCTCCATTGGCGCAAAGATGCCTTCGGCAATGCCCTGCTCCAGGATTTGCACGATATAGACCCGCTCTTGGGCCATTTCTTCATTGGCAAAGGTCGGGCGCTCGCTCGAGAGCACTTCAGCGACTTCTAAGATCTTCGCATCCTTATCCAATTTTTCGAATGTGGTCTTCAACGCACCATGGTGAAACCGGCGCATTTTATCCACCGCTTCGCCTGGACCCCGCGCCAATGCGGCGTTCTTAGCGTTAATTTCCATATTCAGTTTACGCGCCATCGCCTCGGCAATGTCGATCTTAGACGCGAAGAAGCGATAGATGTTTCCGGCTGACATCTCGCAATCACGTGCGATTTCCGCCATTGTGGTCTTGGCGTAGCCGTAGTGCATGATACGCTCCATCGCAGCATGCAGAATCTTTTCGCGTGTATCTGGTTTATCAGTCATCCCAACAGAATAGTGGAAAAGTGTGAATGATCAACAAATTGTTCAATTTCACACGCAGTTGTGAGGCGCAATAGTGGCTAAATTCTCGCGTATTGGCGTCCTAGGTGCGGGCGCGTGGGGCACTGCGCTTGGCGCTTCGCTGTACAAAACAGCGGATGGGAGAGGAGTCCAAATTCCCGTTTGGGCGCTCGAATCAGAGGTCGCCGATGCGCTGACCCGCGGCGATGGCAATCCGGTCTATTTGCCGGGCTATGATCTGCCGCAAATGCAGGCGAGCTCTGACATGTCGAGCCTGGCAAATTGCGATGCGCTGCTGGCTGTGGTGCCGGCCCAATTCGCCCGCAAATCGTTTGAAACCCTGGCGCCCTTGATCGCCCCCGGTACGCCCATCTTGCTCTGCGCCAAGGGGATCGAGCAAAAAACGCTGAGCCTGATGACCGATGTCGTCAAAGAGACCCTACCCCAAGCCGTCCCGGCCGTCTTGTCCGGCCCGAGCTTCGCCGCGGATGTCGCGCGAGGTCTTCCCACCGCGGTCACTCTGGCCTGCGAAGATGAGGCCCTCGGCAAAGCCCTGATGGAAGCGATCGGCCAACCCGCCTTCCGACCTTATTGGAGCGATGACCTCATCGGCGCGGAAATTGGCGGCGCGGTTAAGAACGTTCTCGCGATTGCCTGCGGTATCTGCGAAGGCCTGCAGCTCGGCAAGTCAGCGCATGCGGCACTGATCGCGCGTGGGTTCGCGGAGATGACACGGCTTGGCGTCGCCCTTGGCGGTAAAGCCGAAACCTTAGCGGGACTGTGCGGTCTCGGCGATTTGGTCCTCACCTGTTCGTCACCGCAATCTCGGAATATGAGCTTCGGGCTGGCGCTCGGCCAAGGGCGCAGCGCCGCCGCCATTCTCGCTGAACGCAACGCCGTTACCGAAGGCGTCGCGACGGCGCCCGCTTTGGTCAAGCTCGCGCAAAAGCATGGCGTGGAGATGCCAATCTGCGAGGGCGTCGCTGCCATACTCAGCGAAGACCTATACGGTGAGGTCTTCG
>JBCBDI010000019.1:0-18632 GCA_038529885.1 Pseudomonadota bacterium | reverse complement strand
CCTTAGAGACCGTCTCCTCTTTCACTTTCGCGGTATCGAGGATGTGATCGACAACTTTGTCTTCGTAGATCGGTGCGCGCAGCTGCGCCATCGCGTTCGGATCTTTTTGGAAGAACTCAATCACCTGACGCTCTTGGCCAGGGAAGTTGCGGGCTTCATTCAGAAGCGCCTGCTGAACTTCTTGCTCCGAGATTTGGACGTCGGCGACGCGGCCAATTTCCGCCAGAACCAGGCCGAGACGTACGCGGCGCTCTGCGATGGTGTGGTATTCTGCTTTCAGCTCGTCCTCAGATTTGTCCTTGTCAGACTCGTCAGTACGGCCAGCATCCATCTCAGCTTGCAGCTGCTGCCAGATTTGATTGAACTCTTGGTCCACCATTTTCGGTGGCAGTTCGAAATCATGCTTGTCGTCGAGTTGGTCGAGCAAGTTGCGCTTGGCTTTCGCACGGGACGCGCCGCCAAACTCATTCTTGATTTGCTCGCTGACGAGCTCTTTCAGCTTTTCCAAGCTTTCGAGGCCAAGACCGGTGGCAAACTCATCATCAATTTCTGGCGTCTTCGGCGCGCGCACCTCGTGCACTTTCACTTCAAAGACAGCTTCTTTGCCAGCGAGGTGCTCAGCTTGATAGGCCTCTGGGAAAGTGACGGTGACGTCCTTCTCATCGCCAGCTTTGACGCCGACGAGCTGGTCTTCAAAGCCTGGGATGAACGAGTTTGAGCCAAGGACCAGCGTGTGCTCTTCAGCAGCGCCGCCTTCAAAAGGCTCGCCGTCGAGCTTCCCGAGGAAATCGATGACGACGGCGTCTTTGTCACGCGCTTTCGCGGTTTTGGCGCGTTTGTCATATTGTGGATTGGCATCAGCGATCTGTGTCAGACGGGCATCAATCTCGTCATCATTGATCTCAGCGACAGGCTTCTTAATGGTCAGCTTGGCGACATCGACAGGCTCGAAGTCCGGCATCACGTCGACATTCATTTCGTAAGACAGGTCTTCGTCACCGGCGAGGACCTTCTCCATGTCGCTTTCCATTTTCATTTCAGGCTGACCGGCTGGGCGAACATCAGCGTCTTCGATGGCTTTTTGGCTGGTCTCTTGGAGGAGGGCCTGAACCACTTCGCCCATAATGTCCTTGCCGAACATTTTCTTCACGTGAGCCGCCGGAACCTTGCCAGGGCGGAAGCCTTTCAGGTTCATTTGCGGACGGATCTCTTCGATCCGCTCGTCAAAACGTTTTTGCAGGTCAGCTTTCGGGACGCTTACCTTATAAGTACGGCTCAAACCTTCTACGGTTTCGACGCTTTCCATACTGGTCATTCCTTATTGCGGGTCGGGTTGCCCAAGAACTAGGAGCCAAAACCCGCGCCATTCATTGGCGTTTTGGTGTTCGAAACGGCGCTCTATAGGGCAGGCCAGCGCCTGTGTCCACGCTGCTGGGATGACCTTTTGCAGAGAAAAGCGTGCAAAGGGGTTGAGGCGGCTCAAAACGCCCGCTAAATGCCCCGTTCTACTGATGCGGATGTGGCGAAATTGGTAGACGCACCAGATTTAGGTTCTGGCGCCGCGAGGCGTGGGGGTTCAAGTCCCTCCATCCGCACCATCTAACCGGCCCATTCGGTTCAATGCTTTGGCGCTCAGTCAGCGCTTTGATGGAAAATCGAGCAGAAACAATAGGTTCGAAAAAATCTTTGTTTTACTTGGTTGAGCTTGCTCTCGATTTATGGAATTCCATTTGAGCGGAGTGGAGTAACAGCATGCCGGTAAAGCAGACCAATGGGTGGTGATCTGCGTCAGACCTTGCAATCGCACTTGCCCCTAAGTTTTGGGGTAAGCGGCGCATTGGGCAGTCGACTCTACACGTCTTCAGATATTGGCCGTTTGATCGCGATTGCGCGCGATGAAGGCATTTCCATATTTGATACCAGCCCGTCTTATGGCGCAGGCGTCGCGGAAACGCGGCTTGGCCGTGCGATCGGCAATTGCCCGAACGCTTTTGTGATGACTAAGGCGGGGCTTCGCTCGTCGGGTTTGGCGAAGCGTGAGCGGGATCATTCGCCTGAGGGCATCGTTGAAAGCGTCGAAGGGTCGCTGCGCCGACTCAAGCGCGATCGCATCGATTTGTTGTGGCTGCACGGCCCAGACAAGACCGAGCTCACGGATGAACTTCTTGGGGCTCTGAACCGTTTGCAGCGGACAGGAAAAGTTGTCGCGCTTGGCATCACATCACGCGATCCAAGTTTGAGCCCGTTTGCGTCGGAAGCGCCATTTTCGGCTTATATGAGTCCGGCAAATCCATATTCCGTACCGGCTGCGAAGACGGACTCAGACGTCGTCCATTTTGGCATTGAATGTTTCGCCAATGTGCGGCCGACGACCAATGTTCAAATGGGGCGCAGCAGTCTCTGGAAGGCTGCCAAAAGCCTGATCCGAGGTAAGCCAGAGCGCAATGGCGACATGAGCGCCAAGGAGGCGTTCGATTTTGCCTTCAATGCGGCCAATTGCGATATCGTGCTGACGACGACAACGAAGCCGTCCCGCATTCGAGAAAACCGCGCTTTGGTGTCTGAGTTCGTCCACGCACCAAGTGTGAAGACGTTGACCAGTCTGGCGCGCAACCCCGCTCCAGTGGCTGCGGAAGCACCAATCTTAACAATGACTTGAGTCCGCGTTAAGCGGTGAGCCATGGAAATAATGCCCCCAATCCGAGGCGCAAATGCCTGGCTTAGCAGTCCTGACCGCCAGGGCTTGCTGACGCGGCTTGCCGTCCTGTACGGGCTTTTATTCTTGCTGACGACGGTCTTGGTATCGGTCCTCACGCCGGGGCTTTTGAATGGCGAGCGCGGTATTATCGGCGCGGACTTTTTAGCCTTCTATACGGCGTCCGACATGACCCTTCAGGGGCGGGCGCTTGAGGCGTATGATTTTGCCGCCTTCGATGCAGCCCTACAGACACGCGCGCCCAGCGATGAATTGGGTCTCATGTGGCAGTATCCACCGCTCATGTACCTTATCATCGCGCCGCTAGCATTGCTGCCTTACAAGCTGAGTTTCTGGGTCTGGATGGCGCTCACGGCGATTGTTTTTGCCTGGGCGAATGTACGCCTGATCCGAGAAGCGCATAGCGATGAGGCCGTGTGCGGGCGCGCGTTTCTCTTGATCCTCGCCGCGCCCATGAGTGTTGGCGTTTTAATTAATGGACAGATCAGCCTGCTCACAGCGGCCTTGCTGATGCTCGCAGCCTATCGGCCCCGGCGCTATTGGCTGGTGGCAGGGCTTGCGGCGGGATTGCTGACGGTGAAGCCGCAGCTTGGACTCTTATTGCCACTCGCCTTTTTGGTCGTTGGCGCGTGGCGCGCGTTCGGCATCGCCGCGATCACCACCGTGTTTTTACACGGCGTGTCGCTCGCGGTCTTTGGGCCGGAAAGCTTTGAGCTCTTCCTGTCTGCTGTCTCGCGCTTACAGGCAGATGTGGCGGGCAGCGGGCTGCTGACCCCGCCGGTCAATATGACGACCGTCTTCGGTCAGCTGCGCCATTGGGGGCTGCCAAGCGAACTCGCCATGTTGGCGCAATATCTCACTGCGATTTCGATTTTGATGTTTGTGACATGGGTCTGGTTTCATCTGCGGGATGATAGAGATCAGAGGCTCTACCTCGCCGCGCTCTTGAGTGCAGGGGCCATTCTGGTCACGCCTTACGCTTACGCCTATGAAATGGCAGCGCTTGCCCCAGCCGCGATTTGGATCGCGCTTCGGCCCAACCGGTTTCAACATTTCGCGCCGCTCATCTTGGTCGGATTTTGGTCGCTTTTGGCGCTCAGACGATTCCTACCTATGGATTTCGTTTTGCAGGTGCCATTTTTGGTCGCATCCGGAGCTTTTCTTCTGCTCGTTCTGGCGCGCCCAGAGAGAGCAGATCGCAGTTAATCTCGCCCGCGCGAAATTGAGCCGATCGGCGTGAATCTGGCACGGATATTGGCGTTCCAAATTTGACGGTGTGACTTCGGCGGAGCCTGTTGCAAATGGTTCGCAATGACGTGACGCCTAGTCGCATCAAAAGAGGGGCGAAAAGCCACTGAAAAAGGCTAGGATAAACCTCTGAGATTGTATTGCACTGGGCAGGAAAGCGTCTTATCGGGGCGCAAAGAATTGTCCGGCAGTTTACTAGGAAGGCGCGCGAAATGTCCGAAGTAGAACAATTGGCGCTGAATTATTTGCCCGTCATCCTGTTTCTCGGGATCGGTCTGGCCATGTCACTCCTGCTGATTGTGGGCAATGCGATCCTCGCGCCAAACAATCCGGACCCGGAGAAAAGTTCAGCCTATGAATGTGGCTTCAACGCCTTTGATGATGCGCGGATGAAATTCGATGTTCGCTTCTATCTGGTGGCGATCCTGTTCATCATTTTTGACCTAGAAGTGGCCTTCTTATTCCCATGGGCGGTCAGCCTCGGGACAATTGGTGTTTTTGGCTTCTGGTCCATGGTGATTTTCCTGGGCGTGCTGACGATTGGCTTTATTTATGAGTGGCGCCGCGGCGCACTTGAGTGGCATTAAGGAGCAGGGGCTATGGCAGGGGAGTTTAAACCTTACGCATTAAGCTCAGGCCGAGCGGGGGTCGAAGGCGGCTTTGAAGTTCGTCCAGACGATCCATTCTATGCCGGGCTCTCAGATGAGCTCGCCGATAAAGGCTTCTTCACAGCGAAAGCAGATGACCTGATTACGTGGGCGCGGACCGGCTCACTGATGTGGATGACCTTTGGTCTGGCCTGCTGCGCGA
Organism: Pseudomonadota bacterium; assembly: GCA_038529885.1. GTDB lineage: Bacteria > Pseudomonadota > Alphaproteobacteria > Caulobacterales > Hyphomonadaceae > Henriciella. The sequence goes on along the minus strand of JBCBDI010000019.1, from coordinate 13,858 downwards.
TTGAGATGATGCAAGCGGGCAACCCGCGCTATGATCTGGAGCGGTTCGGCATGGCGCCGCGTGGTTCGCCGCGCCAATCAGACGTAATGATCGTTGCCGGTACGCTGACCAATAAAATGGCGCCTGCGCTCCGCAAAGTTTATGACCAGATGCCGGAGCCACGTTACGTGATCTCCATGGGCTCCTGCGCGAATGGCGGCGGCTATTATCATTATAGCTACAGCGTCGTGCGTGGCTGTGACCGTATCGTGCCTGTCGACATCTATATTCCCGGCTGCCCGCCCACGGCTGAGGCGCTGGTTTATGGTCTGCTGCAACTTCAGAAAAAGATCCGCCGTGAAGGCTCGATTGACCGCTAAGAGGCGAGTGAGATGACTGAACAGATCGATGCTTTGAATGAGCTCGGCGAGCATATTGCCAGTCAAATGCCGGACGCGGTGCGCAAGTTTGAAGTGCGCGTGGGCGAGTTGAATGTCTATGCGGAACGCGACCAAATCCTGACTCTGATCGAGTTTCTGAAGCGTGATCAGATGTGCCTGTTTGAAATGGTGATGGATGTGTGCGGTGTCGACTATCCAGAGCGCAGCCAGCGCTTCGAGGTTGTCTATCACTTGCTCTCCATGCGCCACAATCAGCGCATCCGCGTGAAGATCTCAACCGATGAAGACACGCCGGTGCCGAGCATTGTTGATCTGCATCGCGGCGCCGATTGGTTCGAGCGCGAAGCGTTTGATATGTATGGCATCGTCTTTTCTGGCCACCCAGACATGCGCCGCATCCTCACCGATTATGGCTTTGAGGGACATCCGCTGCGCAAAGATTTCCCGCTGACGGGCTTCATCGAAGTGCGCTATGATGACCTTGAAAAGCGCATCGTGCATGAGCCGGTTGAGCTGACCCAAGAGTATCGCAACTTTGACTTCCTCTCGCCTTGGGAGGGGATGACCTCGCAAATTCCTGGCGATGAAAAAGCGACCACCGAAGAGGAGGGCGCCTAATGGCTGACGATATCAAAGCCGTCCCCGGCGAAGACCGGACCTTCACCCTAAACTTCGGGCCGCAACACCCTGCTGCGCACGGCGTGTTGCGTATGGTCATGGATCTGGATGGCGAGTTGGTCGATCGGATCGATTGCCATATCGGCCTGCTCCACCGCGGCACTGAGAAACTGCTAGAATACAAGACCTATCTCCAAGGCCTGCCTTACTTTGACCGGCTGCACTATTCCGCGCCGATGAACCAAGAGCATGCATGGTGCTTGGCGATTGAGAAGCTGATCGGCCTGGAAGTTCCGCGCCGCGGCAGTTTCATTCGGGTGCTCTATTGCGAGATTGGCCGGATCTTGGAGCACTTGCTCAATATCGGAACGTTCATTCTCGACGTCGGCGCGCTGACGCCGATCACTTGGGCCTTCGAAGAGCGCGAAAAGTTGATGGGCTTTTATGAGCGGGCCTGCGGGGCGCGTCTGCACGCGGCCTATTTCCGTCCGGGCGGCGTCCACCAGGATCTGCCGCAAGACTTGATCGATGACATCATGACCTGGTGTGAAGAATTCCCAGGCTTCATGCAGCGCTTGGAAAGCCTGATCACCGAGAACCGCATCTTCAAACAGCGCAATGTCGATATCGGCCTGGTCGATGAGAAGACAATTATGCAATTTGGCTTCTCAGGCCCAATGGTCCGTGGCTCAGGCCTCGCCTGGGATCTGCGCCGTAGCCAGCCTTACGAAGTCTATTCTGAAATCCCGCAAGACGTGTTCCCGGTCGTGATCGGCAAGAATGGCGATAATTTCGACCGCTATGTCGTGCGTATGGAAGAGATGCTGGTCTCTTGCGACATCATGAAATGGTGCATCGAGAATATGCCTAAGGGCCCAGTCCTAGCCGAAGGCACGAAAGTCTCACCGCCGCGCCGGGCTGAAATGAAGTCCAGCATGGAAGCGCTGATCCACCATTTCAAACTCTATACCGAAGGCTTCCACGTGCCAGAGGGCGAGGTCTATGCGGCGGTCGAAGCGCCGGCTGGAGAATTTGGGGTCTATCTCGTCTCTGATGGCTCGAACCGTCCCTATCGCGTGAAGCTGCGCGCGCCGAGTTTTGCCCATCTGCAAGCCATGGATCACATGTGCAAAGGCCACCAACTGGCCGATACGTCTGCCATTCTCGGTTCGCTCGATATCGTGTTCGGTGAGGTGGACCGCTAGTGCTGCCTGTGCCCGCCTCCGTTGCAATCTATCTGGCGCTGATCACAGCCGGGTTCCTGATGGTGCTCGGGTTGGTGTTCACCTTTGCGCCAGCGCGTGGCTTGGCGATGACCAAGCACCGGGCGGACAATTTGCCGAGCATTATGGCGGGGCGCTATTTCTTTATGGTGCTTGTTGCGGTGGGCGTCGCGATGACAGGAACGATGCAGCAGCTTGGCGTTGTGTTTGTCGGGCTGGCGGGCGTCGCGTTCTTCGACGCGGCGGTTTATGCGCAAGCTAAGACCAAGATAGCCCCGCATTTGGCGGCTGGCATTGGCGCGCTGATCGTTGCGGCGATTGCCCTGGGAGGCGCGGTATGAAGCGGCTCGGTGTGACCTTGGCAGCGGCGCTGCCCGCCTGTGCCGCGAGTGTCGATAGCGGCATGGACGCCTACAAGGCGCAAGCGATCAACGCGTCTCCGCTGAAGCGCGAGATTGCGGCGTCGACCACATTCTATTTCTGCAAAGCGCATCCGGAACCCGACCGCTATGACGCCCTGTGCGAGATCTGCAATGTCGATCTCTATGCCGACAAAGATCTGCCCTTGAATGCGGATCTTGACACGGATGCGCCGATCGTTGGGGTCAAAGGCTGGGCGACGCATTTCTATCACGAGTACAAACCGTGGGGCGATGATGCTGCACCGCGCATCAGTGCGACGGGCGAGCGGGCCAGCCAGAAATTTGAGACAGACGAGCTGAACGTTGGCGCCATTGAGTCGCTCTTCGAAGAGGCCAATTCGTGGTGCCAGGACCGGCGCAAGGGCGAGTTCCAAGTCCAGAAGAATGAAATTGAAAGTTTTGTGGGAGGCCTGCCATCATGAGCGCTTTCCCAGAAAAACGGCTCTCTATCATCACCCTTGGCGTGCGCGACCGCGATGCCATGACCGCTTTTTATGAAAACGTGATCGGCTTTGAGAATGTCGGACCACCCGGCATGACGATGTTCAATATGGGCGGCTTTGTTTTGGGCCTCTGGGAGGCGGACAAGCTGGCCGAGGATGCGGGCCAGATCGCGCGCCCGGCCGAAGGCTTCCGCAATGCCGCGCTTGCTTACAATGCGCGCTCTGTTGAAGAGGTCGATCAGATTTTTGCCCGCCTGAGCGAGGCTGGCGTTGAGATTACTACTCCGCCGCACAAAGCGTTCTGGGGCGGATATTCTGGCTATTTCGCGGATCCTGAAGGCAATGCCTGGGAAGTCGCGTTTAACCCATTTTGGACTTTTGATGAGGCAGGGCGTGTGATCCTGCCGACCGAGGAGACAGCGTAATGGCGCTGAGACGATTTGATCTGGAAGCCGGCGGCGACAGTTTTGCCTTCAAGCCGGAAACCGAACCAACGATCGCGTTCTGGCTGGGCAAATACCCAGAGGACAAAAAGCGTTCGGCGGTCATTCCGATGCTTTGGTTGGCCCAGAAAGACAATAATGGCTGGTTGTCTGAGCCGGCTATGCGGGAAGTCGCTGACCGTCTCGAAATGCCATACATTCGCGTTTATGAAGTCGCGACCTTCTACACCATGTTCCGGCTTCAGCCGGTCGGTAAACACCATATCCAGCTTTGCGGCACGACGCCGTGCATGCTGCGCGGCGCCAATGATCTGAAAGAGGTCTGCAATAAGAAAATCGGCAAGCCGATGCATGTCACCGATGATGGGCGTCTGAGCTGGGAAGAGGTGGAATGCCTCGGCGCTTGCGTGAATGCGCCCATGGTTCAGATCAATGACTATTATTATGAGGACCTCACGCCAGAGACGCTGGAAGAGATTCTAAACAAGCTGGAAAATGGTGCAGAGGTGAAACCTGGTCCGTTTGTGGATCGTTTGAACTCGGCGCCACAAGGCGGTGCAACCAGCCTAAGCGAAGCGGCCCTGTTTGACGGGTCGCGTAATGCGATCTCGGCGCTCCCGAATTTGCCGAGCGACGCACCGGCTGCGCCAGAGCCTGCTCCGGCCCCTGCGCCTGCGCCTGAGGCGAAGACCACGCTGATCAAAGACTCCAAGCCTGCCCCCAAAGCCGAGGACAAGCCGGAAACGGTTGAAATCGCGGCAGGCGAAGAAGACGACCTGAAGCGCATCAAAGGCATCGGTCCAGTCAATGAGAAGGCGCTGAATGAACTTGGTATTTTCAAGTTCAGCCAGATTGCCGCTTGGACGCCTGCCAATGTCGATTGGGTTGAGGATTTCATGTCCTTCCCAGGTCGCATTGAGCGCGAAGACTGGATCGCTCAAGCCAAGACCCTGGCGGAAGGCGAAGAAACCGAATTTTCCAAGCGCGTCGATGCGGGCGAAGTTGAGTCGTCTAAAGATGAGGGAGACGCATGATGGCCCTCGTTGAAAAGCCAGACCCGCGAAAGAAATTGATGTTAGCAGGCGGGCTCGACTCGATCATCGTTTTGATCGGGGTCGCCTTGTTTCTCACGTCTGGAAATATGTTCTGGATCGTTGGCGCGATTGTTGTCGGCGCTGCGATCAGTGTGCCAATGATTTTCACCGCGATGCGCGAGTTGAAGGAGCAAAAAGATGCTTCAAGATAAAGATCGTATCTTCACCAATCTCTATGGTGCCCATGATCCGGGCCTGGATGAAGCTAAGAAGCGCGGGGCTTGGCACCTGACGCGCGAAATGCTCGCTCAAGAGCCGGATTGGATTTGCAATCAGATCAAAGAAAGCGGGCTGCGCGGCCGTGGCGGCGCGGGATTCCCGACCGGTCTTAAGTGGACCTTTATGCCAAAGTCTGTTGGTGAGCGTCCGCACTATCTCGTTGTAAACGCAGACGAATCTGAGCCGGGTACCTGTAAAGACCGTGAGATTATGCGCCATGATCCGCATCTCTTGATTGAGGGCTGCATGGTCGCTAGCCGGGCGATGCGCGCGCATGCCTGTTACGTCTATCTGCGCGGCGAGTACATTGCCGAGCGCGAGGCGCTCGAGAAGGCGGTCAAAGAGGCATACGAAGCCAAGCTGATCGGTAAGAATAATGTTAATGGCTGGGACTTCGATATCTATGTCCACCATGGCGCAGGCGCTTATATTTGCGGCGAAGAAACGGCGCTCCTGGAAAGCCTTGAAGGTAAAAAAGGCCAGCCGCGTCTGAAGCCGCCTTTCCCGGCTAATGCCGGTCTCTATGGCTGCCCGACCACGGTCAACAATGTGGAGTCGATTGCGGTCGCGCCGACCATTCTGCGCCGCGGCGCGAGCTGGTTTGCGGGCTTTGGTCGCCCGAACAATACCGGCACCAAACTGTTCTGCATTTCCGGCCACGTGAACAAGCCGTGCAATGTCGAAGAAGAGATGTCGATCACCTTCCGCGATCTGATTGATACCCATTGCGGCGGCATTCGTGGCGGCTGGGACAATCTGAAAGCGGTCATCCCGGGCGGCTCGTCCGTGCCGATGGTGCCCGCTGAGCAAATCATGGACGCGCATATGGACTTTGACACCCTGCGCGATCTCCAATCCGGTCTCGGCACCGCAGCCGTGATTGTCATGGATAAGTCGACCGACTTGATCCACGCGATCTCGCGCATCGCTTACTTCTACAAGCATGAAAGCTGCGGCCAGTGTACGCCGTGCCGAGAAGGCACGGGCTGGATGTGGCGCGTGCTGGAGCAAATGGTCAAAGGCGAAGCGCATCACGATGATATCGACAAGCTGCTCGACGTTTCGAAGCAGGTTGAAGGCCACACCATTTGTGCGCTCGGCGATGCCGCAGCGTGGCCAGTGCAGGGCCTCATTCGCCATTTCCGCCATGAAATCGAAGACCGGATCACGCAGTACCGCGCCCCGCGCGCGCTCGTGCAAGGCCACACCGTGGCGGCGGAGTAAGAGATATGTCTGACGATCTTTTCAAACTGAACATTGATGGCGAGGAAGTCGAAGTTCCGCGCTCTTACACGCTGATGCAGGCCTGTGAGGAAGCGGGCGCTGAGATCCCGCGCTTCTGTTATCATGAACGCCTGTCTGTGGCGGGGAACTGCCGCATGTGTCTGGTCCAGTGGCATGGCGCGCCGAAGCCGATTGCCTCTTGTGCGCAGACAGTGGGCGACATGCGGATGAACCCAGACGGGACGCCGCCAAATATCTCGACCAAGGGCGACTATGTCGAAAAAGCCCGCAATGGCGTGATGGAATTCTTGCTCATCAACCACCCGCTGGATTGCCCAATCTGCGACCAAGGCGGTGAGTGTGACCTGCAAGACCAAGCGGTTGCCTATGGCCGCGCCGATAGCCGCTATGAGCTGAACAAGCGCGCGGTTGAAGACAAGAATATGGGCCCGCTGGTCAAGACGATCATGACCCGCTGCATTCAGTGCACGCGTTGTGTTCGCTTTGCGGCTGAAGTCGCCGGCGTCGAAGAGATTGGCATGATCTCGCGCGGCGAGAGCGCTGAAATTACGACCTATTTGGAAGAGAGCCTGACCTCGGAGCTCTCTGGCAATGTCATCGATCTTTGCCCGGTCGGTGCGCTGACGTCTAAACCCTACGCTTACAATGCGCGCCCTTGGGAGCTGCGCAAAACTGAGAGCGTCGACATTATGGACGCGATGGGCGCGAACATTCGCGTCGATGCCAAAGGCGATGCGGTGATGCGCATCATGCCGGTGATCAATGAAGAGGTGAATGAAGAGTGGCTGTCAGATAAGTCGCGCTTCATTTGGGACGGCCTCGCCCGTCAACGCCTCGACACGCCATATGTGCGCAAAGACGGCAAGCTGACCCCAGTCAATTGGGGCGAAGCGTTCGAAGCTGCGAAAGCGGCGCTGTCCGCGCCTGCTGATAAGATCGGCTTCGTAGCCGGTGACTTGATCGAAGTTGAGCAAGCGAAAGCCGCGCTCGATCTTGCCCGCGCGATGGACGTGCAAAACACAGACTGCCGCCCCGCTGGCGCGACCTACGGCACCAGCGGTGTGCGTGAGCATTATCTCTTCAACCCAACTTTGCTCGGTGTTGAAGAGGCCGATGCGCTGCTGCTTATCGGCACCAATCCGCGCAAAGAAGCGGCGGTTTGGAACGCGCGGATCCGTAAAGCTTGGCTCTGGAACAATCTGAAAGTCGGTGTCATCGGCGAAGCGGCCGACCTGACTTATGACTATGAGCATCTCGGCACAGGTGCGGATGCTTTGAACGGTCTGTTCAATAAAGATAGCGAAATCGCCGAAGCGCTGCGCAATGCTGAAAAGCCGATGATTATTGTCGGTGAAGGCGTCCTGGCGCGCGAAGACGGCGAGGCCATTCTGGCGGCGGCGCACAATTATGCGCTTGAGATCCAAGCGATCAAAGAGGACTGGGCAGGCTTCGGCGTATTGCACACAGCCGCAGGCCGCGTCGGCGCACTCGATACGGGTTTTGTGCCCGGTGAAGGCGGCGCAGATACTGCAGCGATCCTCGGTGGCGGCATGGAAACCGTGGTGCTCCTTGGCGCCGATGAGGTCGATCTCTCGAACACTGGCAATGCCACCGTGATTTATATCGGCAGCCATGGCGATGCCGGGGCGAGCAAAGCCGACATCATTCTGCCAGCAGCGGCCTACACCGAAATGGCGGCGACTTATGTGAACACTGAAGGCCGGGTGCAAATGACCCGCCGCGCGGTACAGCCAAAAGGCGAAGCACGCGAAGGCTGGGCCATCTTCCGGGCACTCTCAGATGTCGTCGGCAAAACTTTGCCGTATGATTCGGCGGATGCGCTCCGCGAGACTTTGCGCGAAGCAAATCCGGTTTTTGCAGGCCTTGGCTATGCGCCAGGCGATGCAGGGGTCGAGGCGCTAAAAGCTCCGATGCCAGGTGGAAGCTCCGTCGGTGGGGCGCCATTCACGGCGACGATTGGCGATTTTTACATGACCAATCCGATCGCACGGGCCTCTAAGACCATGGCCGAGTGTTCTCTACAGAAACAAGGTCTTGAAACTGCAGTGGCAGCGGAGTAGGGCGGCGCGATGAGTGGTTTGATCGAACAATATGGCGTCCTAACTGGCTGGCTTTTGGTGCTTGGTCAGATCGGCTTGTTTACGCTGATCCTGTCGCTTTCGATCGCTTTCCTCTTGCTCCTGGACCGCAAGGTTTGGGCCGCTGTGATGATGCGCAAAGGCCCGAACGTGGTTGGCCCGTTCGGCCTGATGCAGAGCTTTGCCGATTTCGGGAAATTCCTGCTCAAAGAGATCATCATTCCCGCGGGTGCCAACAAGGCGGTATTCATCATTGCGCCAATTCTGACGCTGACGCTGGCCTTTGCGGCCTGGGCGGCCATCCCGGTAGCTCCTGGCTGGGTGATCTCCGACATTAATGTCGGGATTTTGTACCTGTTCGCGATCTCATCGCTCGGCGTTTACGGCATCATCATGGGTGGCTGGGCGTCTAACTCGAAGTATCCGTTCTTGGCGTCACTTCGAAGCGCAGCGCAAATGGTCTCTTATGAGGTCTCAATTGGTTTGATCATCGTCACGGTGATCCTGCTCGCCGGCTCTATGAACTTGACAGAGATCGTCGCCGCGCAAGATGGCGGCCTCTTTACCTGGCACTTGTTGACGCTGGAACACATCCTGATGCTGCCCGTCATGGTCGCAGCCTTTGTGATGTTCTTCGTCTCGGCCTTGGCGGAAACCAACCGCCCGCCGTTTGATCTGCCAGAAGCTGAATCTGAGCTCGTTGCGGGCTATCAGGTTGAGTATTCTGCGACGCCCTACCTGCTCTTCATGTTCGGTGAGTATCTCAACATCGTGCTCATGTGTGCGATGATGACGGTTTTGTTCCTCGGCGGTTGGCACGGGCCGATCCCGCTGGGCGCTGATTTCGTCAATATGTTCCCAGCTTGGATTGTGAACCTCGGGCACTTGGCCTGGTTCATGGCCAAAATGGTCTTCTTCTTCTTCCTCTTCGCCCTCGTGAAGGCGGTTGTGCCGCGTTATCGCTATGACCAGCTGATGCGCCTTGGATGGAAGATCTTCCTGCCAACAGCGCTCGCCGCCGTGGTGATCGTTGGGGGCTATGTCGTCTATGCAGGAGTGCAAGCATGATTGTGAGCAGCCTGATGATCCTCGGTTCGGTCGCGAAACTTGTCTATCCCGGTTGGTATATCACGGGCCATGTGGCGACCAGTGCAGCCCTAATGGGAGCGATTTAATGAGCCTGATGCAGACCATTCGCGGCGCGATGCTGACCGACTTCTTGTCGGCCTTTGTCCTGGGCATCCGGGAAATGTTCCGTCGCAAAGCCACGGTGAATTATCCGTTTGAGAAGAACCCGGTTAGCCCGCGCTTCCGCGGTGAACATGCGCTGCGGCGCTACCCGAACGGCGAAGAGCGCTGCATTGCGTGTAAGCTATGTGAAGCGATCTGCCCGGCGCAGGCGATCACCATCGAGGCCGAGCCGCGCGAAGACGGCTCACGCCGGACGACCCGCTATGACATCGACATGGTCAAATGCATCTATTGCGGCTTCTGTCAGGAAGCCTGTCCGGTCGATGCGATTGTCGAAGGTCCGAATTTCGAGTTCGCTACCGAGACGCGCGAAGAGCTTTACTATGACAAAGACAAACTGCTGGCGAATGGGGATCGCTGGGAGCGGCTGATCGCAAAGAATTTGGAACTGGACGCACCGTACCGGTAGCGCCCTAGATTGAGGTGGCGGGCAACCGCCGGAAGGGAATTGGGGCTTAAGCAGTGGAACTGATCGCCTTCTATATTTTCGCGGCCATTGTGACCGTGTCCGCCTTGGCCGTGATTATGGCCAAGAACCCGGTACACTCGGTCCTCTGGCTGATCCTGACCTTCTTCACGTCGGCAGGTTTGTTCGTTTTGATCGGCGCTGAATTCCTCGCCATGCTACTCGTCGTGGTCTATGTCGGCGCGGTCGCAGTGCTCTTCTTGTTCGTGGTGATGATGCTCGATGTCGACTTTGTGGAGCTCAAACAAGGCACGCTGCGTTATTGGCCATTTGCTGGCCTGATCGGTCTCGCTTTCATCGCAGAAATCGCGCTGGCAAGCTTTGCCCGCGGCGGCGCACCGAACACAACATTTGATGCTGCGCCTGGCGCGGATACAAATACCGAAGCAATCGGTCAGGTTATGTACACCGACTATTTCCTGCTGTTCCAAATGGCCGGCCTGATCCTGCTCGTGGCGATGATCGGCGCGATCGTTCTAACGCTTCGTGAGCGTCCAGGCGTCAAGCGCCAGAATATTGCGAAGCAAACCTCACGCCGCCGCGATGACGCGATTGAGAAAGTCTCAGTCGAGCCAGGAAAGGGGATCTAATCCATGGATTTGACGATCAACCACTTTCTGACCATCTCGGCCATCCTGTTCACGATTGGCGTGGTCGGGATCTTCGTGAACCGTAAGAATATCATTGTGATCCTGATGGCGATTGAATTGATCCTGCTATCAGTGAACATCAACCTGGTCGCGTTCTCGGTCTTCTCCGGAACCATTGAAGGCCAAATCTTCGCCATGCTGGTGCTGACTGTGGCGGCTGCAGAAGCAGCCGTTGGGCTTGCCATCCTTGTCGTTTACTTCCGCAATCGCGGAGACATCGCGGTCGAGAGTGTCGACCTGATGAAAGGGTAGGGGGCAAGCATGCTATCTGATCAGTTCATCCAGTTCATCGTTCTCGGGCCTGGCCTCGCCGCCCTGGTCGCAGGTTTGTTCCAGCGCTTCATCGGCGATCGCGGTGCCATGGTCGTAACGACAGGTACGGTCGGCCTCGCCGGCATTTTGGCGCTCTACCAGCTCTTCATGTATGCCTCTGGTTCCGGCGGCGCGGGTCATGTTGAGCATGCCTCGCTCGCAGCGGATACCGGCCACGCTGGCTCCTATGTCGGTCAGCACATCATTAAATTGATGACTTGGATGGAGGTTGGCCAGTTCAAAGCCGACTGGGCCATCCGTGTTGATGCCATGTCCATCGTCATGATGGCCGTGATCACCAGCGTCTCTGGCCTCGTCCACCTGTATAGCTGGGGCTATATGGAAGAAGACCCACACAAAGCGCGCTTCTTCTCCTACCTCTCACTCTTTACCTTCACCATGCTGATGTTGGTGACGGCGGATAACTTCATCCAGCTCTTCTTTGGCTGGGAAGGTGTGGGCCTCGCCTCTTACCTCCTGATCGGCTTCTGGTACCAAAACAAAGCGCCGAATGATGCGGCGATCAAAGCCTTTGTCACCAACCGGGTTGGCGACTTTGGCCTCGCGCTCGGCATTATGGCGGTCTTCTTGGTCTTCGGATCGGTTGAGTTCAAGCCGGTTCTGACTGCGATTAAAGAGAATGCTGAAGTGGTGCCATTGGCGCTCGCCGAAGCTGGAAATGTCCGCGACATCATCGTGCCTTTCCTGAGCTGGAACATCCCGGCCTTGGAGCTGATCGGTGTCCTGCTCTTTATCGGCGCGATGGGTAAGTCGGCTCAGTTCTTCTTACATGTCTGGCTGCCAGACGCGATGGAAGGCCCGACCCCCGTGTCGGCTCTGATCCACGCCGCGACCATGGTGACCGCGGGCGTCTATCTCGTCTGCTTGGTCTCGCCAATCTATGAGTACGCACCCTTCGCCGCCTCAATGATCGCACTGATCGGTGCCGTGACGGCGCTCTATGCGGCAACAGTGGGGCTCGCGCAGAACGACATTAAGCGCGTCATCGCTTACTCAACCTGTTCGCAGCTCGGCTACATGTTCTTCGCAGCGGGCATCGGCGCTTATGAAGCGGCCATGTTCCACCTGTTCACGCACGCCTTCTTTAAAGCGCTGCTCTTCCTTGGTGCTGGCTCCGTGATTCACGGCGCGCATCATGAGCAAGACATGCGCAATATGGGCGGCTTCGCGAAATATATGCCGCTCACCTATGGCGCGATGATGATCGGAACGATCGCGATTATCGGGCTTGGTATGCCGCACGTCTGGGGCTTCTCTGGATTCTTCTCGAAAGATGCAATTATCGAGACGGCGTTTGCTGCCGGGATGAAAGGCGTTCCGTTTGCCCAGCTTGCTTTCTGGTTCGGTATCGCCGCTGCGCTTCTGACCAGCTTCTACTCCTGGCGCTTGGTCTATATGACCTTCCACGGCCCACGCGCCGAGGTTGACCATCACGAAGAAGCACACGGTCACGACGATCATGGGCATGATGACCACCACCATCACGGCGACCCGCACGAGTCGCCGATTGTGATGCTGATCCCGCTCGCGATTTTGAGTGTCGGCGCGATCTTTGCCGGTTGGTACTTCTATGACGCCTTTGTCGGACACGACTATAAAGCGTTCTGGGATGGCGCGATTTACACGGCCAAAGAGAACACCGTTCTGAAGGACAAGTATAACGTGCCGGAATGGGTGTTCTGGGCACCGCTGGCGGTGACCGTCACCGGCTTTGTGCTCGCCACCTTTACTTATCTGTTCAATCGCGGCGTCGGCAAACGTATCGCCGAAAGCGGCGGACCTCTGCACGGCCTGTTCTACAATAAATGGTACTTTGACGAGCTCTACAATGTGACCCTGGTCAAAGGCTCAGCTTGGCTCGGCAACACGTTCTGGAAAGGCGACAAGAAAGTCGTCGATGGTCTTGGACCTGACGGCGTGTCGGCGGTTGTCCGCTGGAGTGCGCGCCGGCTTTCGGCCATGCATACCGGTTATCTCTATCACTATGCCTTCGTGATCATCGGGGCAGCGCTGGTCTTTGGCGCAATACTCTTCTGGCGCAGCGGAGGCGCGGGCTAATGGACTTCCCAATTCTCTCTGCAGTGACCTTCCTGCCGCTGGCAGGTGCGATCCTGATCCTATTGATCAAAGCGCTCACAGGCGCGCAGTTCCGCCAGGATGGCAGCGAAGACGACCGCGTGATGTATGCGGGGCTCCTCTTCTCGGTCGCGACATTCATTGTCTCGATTGTGATGTTCTTGAGCTTCGACCTTACTGGAACCGGCTATCAATTGGTCGAAGAGGTCGATTGGTTTGCGGGCGTTAAATACAAGATGGGCATTGATGGCATGTCGCTTTTGCTGATCCTGCTGACCACATTGCTGACGCCGATTGCTTTGATCGCCAGCATTGGTTCGATCAAGCATCGCCTGACCGAATATATCGTCGCCTTCTTGGTGCTTGAGACCTTCATGATCGGCGTCTTTGCTGCGCTCGATCTCGTTCTCTTCTATGTCTTCTTTGAAGCGGGCCTCATCCCGATGTTCATTATCATTGGGGTTTGGGGCGGTGTGGATCGCATCTATGCGAGCTTCAAATTCTTCCTCTACACCTTGCTCGGCTCGCTCTTCATGCTGGCCGCAGTTGTCTACATGTACCTCGCCAATGACGGCTCATCGGACATTGTCGAGCTTGAGAATTTTGCCTTCGACCCGTCGGTGCAGATTTGGCTCTGGCTGGCTTTCTTTGCCTCCTTTGCTGTGAAGCTACCCATGTGGCCGGTCCATACCTGGCTTCCTGACGCGCACGTGCAAGCGCCGACTGCGGGCTCGGTTATTCTGGCGGCGGTGCTTCTGAAAATGGGCGGTTATGGTTTGCTCCGGTTCAGCTTGCCGATGTTCCCGGATGCGAGCGTCTTCTTCCAGCCCTTCGTCTTTGCCTTGTCGGTGATCGCTATCGTCTATGCTTCGCTCGTGGCCTGGCGTCAGACCGAC
>JBCBDI010000018.1:0-19706 GCA_038529885.1 Pseudomonadota bacterium | reverse complement strand
TAATCCGGGCGGTATCGTCGCCCGGATTCAATACACGAACCTGCGTAACAGGTTCATTCGCGCACACCGTTTTACGCGAGACGGCCGGGGTCTGGTTCGATGGCCCAACCGGTGCATTCGAATCCTATGCGCCGCGAGAGTTCAAAGGCGGTGATACGGTCGTCAATACAATGGAAGGTTTGCATGAAGGCTTGTTTGCCGGGCCCATCTTGCGGGTGGTATTTTTCGTTTCTGGCTTGATGGGCGCTGTGATGGTCTCGACGGGATTGGTGCATTGGACGCGCAAACGCCGGACCAAGCTCCGTGGCAATGCAAAAGCGGAACGCAACCTCATTGTGATTGAGCGTATGAATGTGGGCGTGGTGGCGGGATTGCCCGTCGCGATTGCGGCCTATTTTTGGGCCAATCGACTGTTGCCCTTGGACCTGCCGGGTCGCGGCGATTGGGAGATCCACACGATCTTTATCTCATGGTTGATCCTGGTAATACATGGTCTCATTCGTGAGCCTAAGCAGGGTTGGAACGAGCAACTTTACCTAAGCGCGGCGGCATTCAGTTTGCTGCCCGTCCTGAATGGGCTGACCAGCGATATTCATCTGATCAACACGCTTCCATTGCCCGGTCGCTCAGGTGATTTCGCGCTCGCGGGTGTTGATCTATGGTTCCTCATTATTGGACTCGGGTTTGCCTATGCGGCCCGCGTCTCGTCCAGGCGGTCCAACGAGTCGGCCCGGCAGGGCAAATCTCAAAAGCAAGCCCGTGCGCCGGTCCCCGCAGAATGACCTGGCTTGTCGCACTCGTGATCGCCATGCCTGGATTTGCGGCGCTCTGCCTGTCCATGAAGAAGTGTCAAAGACAGATTTTCGAGACGCCTGTTCCTGATGCACGATCGCGCAGTTTTCGATATATCGGCTTCGTCGCGATTGCGGCTTTATCGATCTGGTGCATGGCCGCCGAGACCTGGAGCACAGGATTGGTTGTATTCTTCGGGGTCTGCACGATTGCGTCCCTGATCGTAATCTTCACACTCGCCATTCGGCCGAGGCTGGTGCGCTACTATTGCTGGCTTCCTGTTTGATCGGCGCCTGCACCGCATAATCAGATGACTGATAAGATGACGGGATAGGTTTCTTGAGGTCGAACCTCGGCGGGCAGCAATACTAGCGGTAAAGAGCGTCCTCGAACAGCAGCGTTTCGATGCGTCTCACGCACGCCGCTTTGCGCCATGCTCGATGTCCGCACAAACGGGGCTTATGCGCTCTCCAACTCTATGACCCTCCAGCAAGGCTAACCAACAACATTCAATATCATCGCCTGTAGCGATTTCGGTGCTAAGGGTTTCTCCAGCACATCAGAAAATCCGGCGCGCAGAGCCCGACGTTGCAGGGAGTCAGAATAGTACCCGGTAATCATGATGCCGGGTGTTTGATCATTATTGCTCCGGATGCGCTGCATCAATTCGATCCCGTCAATCCGCGGCATTTTATAATCGATGAGCAGGCAATCTCCGCCATGCAGGCCCGTCATCGTGAGAAATTCCGAGCCACTGCGATACGCATCAATTTGAAAGCCTCTGGTCCGCAGGAGCATGGTCATCGAACGACGGACACTCTCATCATCCTCAACCAGAATGAGTC
Source organism: Pseudomonadota bacterium (assembly GCA_038529885.1). Classification (GTDB taxonomy): domain Bacteria; phylum Pseudomonadota; class Alphaproteobacteria; order Caulobacterales; family Hyphomonadaceae; genus Henriciella. The sequence goes on along the minus strand of JBCBDI010000018.1, from coordinate 18,069 downwards.
GGCGAATCGCGGTGTTTGACGGGCTTGATAGGGAGGTGTTCGGCGGCTTCATAGTCTGGCTCTAGGATAGCGGCGGTGATCTGTCTCTACGTAGAGCCCCTAGTGTCCGTCGGCGCCAATGCCCGCGAGAAAAGCGATGCGAAGCGCAGCGGAAAGACTGTCTACCTGGAGTTTTTCCATCATGTGCGCGCGATGGATTTCAACGGTGCGGGGAGAGATAGACAGCGCTTCGGCGATGCCCTTATTGGTCAAGCCATCGACCAAACATTCCAGGACCTGCCTTTCGCGCGGCGTTAGAGCGGAGAGTTTCGCGGCGGCTTCGCGCCCGCGTCTATCGTCTGTGGCTTGATTGTCCAAGAGCTCGTACGCGTTTTCGATCGCAGCAACCAGGGCCTTTTTTTCATAGGGTTTTTCAAGAAATTCAATGGCGCCGCCTTTCATCGCTTCTACCGCGACCGGAACATCACCATGACCGGTGAGAATGATAACGGGCATGTTAATGCCGCGCCGATTCAGTGTGGATTGCACGGCAAGTCCGTCCATGCCTGGCATGCGGACATCAAGGAGTATGCAGCCTTCATCTTCGCTTTTGACGCTCTCCAGAAACACCAATCCGTCCGGAAACGTCTTTACGGTAAATCCGGCATGACGCAGCATGAAGCTCGCGGAGTGGCGGATGGCTTCATCATCGTCGACCAGAAACACAATGCGGTCACTCATGGCTGGAAGCTCCTTCGTCTATTCGAAGCGTAAATGTGAAGGCCGCACCGCCCTGCGCAGATGGGGCGTGTTCGATGCTGGTGCCGTGCGCGTCCATGATGGTTTGGCAGATCGACAGGCCGAGCCCCATGCCGCCAGGCTTGGTGCTATTAAAGGCATCGAAGGGCGAGGCGTCTTCTGCCCCCTGAAAGCCCGGACCATTGTCTTCAATTGTGATTTCCGCGAGATCATCTTGCGCCTCTGCGTTCACCCAGATTTGAGGATTGTCCGTTGTTTCGAGCGCCTCAATGGCGTTGCGGATGAGGTTCACGAACACCTGGCGCAACTGCAGCCGGTCAGCAAGAACAGGGGGGATGTCGGTCGGTATTTGCGCGATGACACGGGCGAGTTGTCCATCGAAACCAACTTTGGCGAGCGATATGGCATCTTCGACAATTTCGGCCAAATCTACCGGGCGCATATCAAGCTCGCCGCGCGAAACATAATCGCGAAGACGGCGCACGATTTGACCGGCGCGAATGGATTGCGTGGCGGCGGCATCGAGCGCTTCCTGAATATAGGCGAGGGCATCCTTGTCGGCTTGATCGAGAAGATCGCGCGCCGCCTCGAGATAATTGGCGACGGCCGTGAGCGGCTGATTGAGCTCATGCGCCATTGCTGAGGCCATGGTCCCGACCGCACTTAACCGGGAAAAGTTTGCAAGCTCGACCTGCATTTGCGTCAGGCGCAAGGCATTGGCTTGCTGCTCGGACATGTCCCGAATATAGCCGGTGAACAGTTTCTGCCCGTCTATCTCGGCCTCACCAATTTTAAGCTCCACCGGGATTGTGCGGCCATCCGCAAGCTTGGCTTCGACGATGCGACCAATCCCGATGATTTGTTTTTCGCCGGTGGAGAGGTAGTTGCGGATATATTGATCATGATGGGCTTCGTTCGCACCCGTCATCAGGATCGAAACATTCTTACCCGCCACGTCGCTTGCTGTGTATCCAAACAGGCGCTCGGCGGCCGCGCTGAAGGCCAGCATTTGCCCCTTTTGATTTATGACAATCATTGCGTCCGGCACCGAGGCCAGAACGCTGCGCATCAAAGGCTCCAGCGAGCGCTGATCGTTATAGGTCCCAGACGTGTCCGACAGGACAGGATGCTGATTGTCTTTCATTCGCCACCCTTTGTAATGGGCGTTGGGCACGGATCAATCCATCCGCACGGCGACAGAGCGCCGCTGAGACCAAAGTCGACTCATCGCGAACACCGTGATCGCGAGCCCAGCCACGAACAGGTAACACCCCCAACAATGCGCTTGTGCGAACAAAGAACGACTGCCCAGCCCGATTTCAATCATTTCGCCGGAACAGGTTGGCAGCGAGAGAACGGGCGCAGTGCCCATATGCAGCCAAGTTTTGAGTCCGCCCAGCAAGAGCGCCAATAGACCAAGCGACGCTTGTAATTGTGCCGACATTTGCGCCTCCAATCGCGTTCGATGATGTGTGTTCTACTGGGTGCGGCGGCGGCGCACATACGGGAAACCCCTTATTCAGACCCGCGCCCAGCGTCGATATCTCTCGCCCAAGCTGAAACCGCCCCTTTTGGGGACCATTGGAGGGCAAGGCGATCATGACGCAACTCGGCGGAGCCGTAAGGCGCGGAAACACGACAAGCATCTTCACAGTCGGGGCGCTGACGAGCGTTTTTCTCTTTCTGGCGCTCTTGATGGGATCCTTCGCGCAAGACGCGGCGATGGAATATCAAGCGCTCTCCTTCATGGCTTTGGCGGGCGCCTTTCTGGTCGGCACCGCGCTGTGGGCAGGTGGACTGGTCGATCGCGACCCGTTTGATGAGGCCGAGTATGAAAATACGCTGATCAAGTTTGGCGTTGCGGCCTCGATGTTCTGGGGCATTGCCGGTCTGTTGGTTGGCGTCATCATCGCCTTGCAGCTGACCTGGCCGAACCTGTTCTATTTCCCGGAGCTTGGGTGGACAAATTTCGGCCGTCTCCGCCCGCTGCACACCAGTGCGGTTATTTTTGCGTTTGGCGGAAACGTCCTCCTCGCCACGAGTTTCTACGTGGTTCAAAGAACCTGTCGGACGCGCCTGGCTGGCGGCATGTGGCCCTGGTTTGTGTTCTGGGGATATCAGATCTTCATCGTCCTCGCGGCCACCGGCTATTTGATGGGCGTCACGCAGTCGAAAGAATATGCGGAACCGGAATGGTATGTCGATCTCTGGCTCACCCTGGTTTGGGTGGTCTACTTACTCGTGTTTCTCGGCACGCTTTGGAAGCGCAAAGAGCCACACATCTATGTCGCGAACTGGTTCTATCTGTCTTTCATCGTGACGATTGCGATGCTGCACATCGTCAACAATCTCTCCATCCCGGTCAGCCTGACGGGCTCGAAATCCGTGCAGGTTTTTGCCGGCGTGCAAGATGCGATGACGCAATGGTGGTACGGCCATAACGCGGTCGGCTTTTTCCTGACCACCGGCTTCCTCGCGATTATGTATTACTTCATTCCAAAGCGGGTGAACCGGCCGGTCTATTCCTACCGTCTGTCCATTGTTCACTTCTGGTCGCTGATCTTCATCTATATCTGGGCCGGGCCACACCATTTGCATTACACCGCCTTGCCGCAATGGGCGCAGACGCTGGGCATGACCTTTTCGATTATGCTGTGGATGCCGAGTTGGGGCGGTATGATCAATGGCGTCATGACCCTGTCAGGGGCCTGGGACAAGCTGCGCACCGACCCGGTCGTGCGGATGATGGTGGTCTCGCTGGCCTTCTATGGCATGGCGACATTTGAAGGCCCGCTCATGTCGGTGCGGGCGGTGAATGCGCTGAGCCATTATACCGAATGGGGTATTGGACATGTCCATTCCGGCGCGCTTGGCTGGGTTGGCTATATCAGCTTTGGTGCGCTCTATTGCCTGACGCCATGGCTCTACAAGAAACAGGGTTTGTTCTCCAAATCGCTGGTTGAATGGCACTTCTGGATCTCCACGATTGGTATCATTTTCTATATGATCTCCATGTGGTTTGCCGGGATCATGGAAGGCCTGATGTGGCGCGCATACAATGAGTATGGGTTCCTCGAGTACAGTTTCGTTGAAACCGTTGAGGCCAAACATATCAGCTACATCATTCGGATGGTGGGTGGCCTGCTCTATTTCAGTGGCGCCGTGATCATGGCGTACAATCTGATCCGGACGGCGCTGGGCCATGGCGAGGCAAAAGACCTCGAGCGCGCTGCCACCGATACTTACACAAATCCAGAGCCGCGCGGTGCGCTGGCGCCAGCCGAATAAGGAACAGACCTGATGGGACTGATGAACAATCACGGCGTTTTAGAGCGTCACTCACTGCTCCTTACAATCGGTATTCTGGTGGTGGTCTCGATTGGAGGGATTATTCAGATGGCGCCCCTGATGTATATGGATAACACGATCGAGAAGGTGGACGGCATGCGCCCGTACACACCGCTCGAACTCAAAGGTCGTGACATTTATATTCGTGAGGGCTGCTATGTTTGTCATAGCCAAATGGTCCGCCCATTGCGCGATGAAGTGGAACGCTATGGTCACTACTCTCTCGCTGCTGAGAGCATGTATGATCACCCGTTCCAATGGGGATCGAAACGCACTGGCCCGGACTTGGCGCGCGTTGGCGGCAAATATTCTGCAGAATGGCAGGTGGATCACCTGATCGATCCGCGGGCCCTGGTGCCAGAAAGCATCATGCCACCCTACGCTTTCCTGATGGATAAGACGCTCAAATATGATGCGATCGAAGATCGGTTGCGGACCGAGCGTCTTGTCGGTGTGCCTTATTCAGATGAGATGATCGCGAATGCCAAAGGCCATATCCTCGCGCAGGCGGATCCGAATGATAAAGGCTTCGATTATTATGATAGCTTGATGGCCCTCTATGAGGGCGCGGCCGGCCGCGAAGGCACGGTTGAGGCCCGTGATTGGGATGGCGACCCCGATACAATTACAGAGATGGACGCGCTGGTCGCGTATCTCCAAATGACCGGCACTCTGGTCGATTTCTCGACCTATCAGGCCGATGATCTCAGCAACCGGCGATAGGGGAAAGCCATGTATGAATTGCTCGCAAGCTTCGCGCAAACCGGTGGTCTCGTCTATTTCGTGCTGATGTTTCTCGGCGCGCTGACTTACGCCTTATGGCCGCGCAATCAGGAAAAATTCGATGCCGCCGCTCGGCTCCCCTTAGATGATGGAGGCCCTCACAATGGCCAATGATATCAGAGACGTTGACGATCATAGTGGCGTAGAGACGACCGGACATAGCTGGGACGGGATCAAAGAGCTGAATAATCCGCTGCCGCGATGGTGGCTATTTGTCTGGTACGGCACGATCATCTGGGCGGCGATCTACATGATCTTCATGCCAGCCCTTCCGGCTCTGCCAGGCCTTGGCACCAACACAACCGGCCTGCGCAATCATTCGGACCGGGATTTGGTGGCGGAGGCCGTTGCGGATTTGAAGTCAGCTCGGGTCGCGCAGTCGGCGAGCCTTCTCGAGGCGTCATTGGAAGAGATTGAAACCGATCGCAGCCTCCAGCAATTTGCACTGGCCATGGGCGAAAGCCTGTTTGGCGATAATTGTGCCACCTGCCATGGCGCCGGTGGGCGTGGCGCGGTTGGATATCCGATGCTTGCCGATGATGTCTGGCTTTGGGATGGCACGCTTGACGGTATAGAATACACGTTGCGGCACGGCATTCGCCATGAAGGGGATGATGCCACGCGGTTCTCAATGATGCCATCCTTCGGACGCGATGGATTGCTCTCAAGCGACCAAATTGACGGCTTGACCCAATATGTGCTGCGCGTTTCTGGTCAGCCGCATGATATGCAGGCTGCCGCTAATGTCGCTGACCTCTATCAGACGCAATGCGCAAGCTGTCATGGGGCAAACGGGACGGGCGACCGGCTGCAGGGCGCGCCGAATTTGACCGATCAGGAATGGCTATTCGGCGGCTCCGAAGCGGCGATCTATAATACGATCTACAATGCTCGAAACTCGCATATGCCGGCCTGGCAAGACCGGTTGGATGACGCGTCGATTAAAGCTCTGGCCGTCTATGTCCACACATTGGGTGGGGGCGAGTAGAGGCCTGGTGTCATGGGACAGACCACGCTGAACATTCATCCTTCTGCAGGGCAGGGCGGTCCAACCCCGCCGCCGCCCAAAGACCTTTATGCGAAGCGTCTGCAAATCTATCCGAAGCTTGCCCATGGCCGGTTTCGCCTGGTTAAATGGGTGGTTATGGCGGCGACGCTCGCGGTCTATTATCTCTTGCCATGGCTGCGCTGGGATCGCGGCACGGGCATCCCGAACCAAGCTGTGCTCGCTGATTTTCAGAGCGAGAAATTCTACTTCTTCTTTATCGAGATCTGGCCGCAGGACATTCATTTCCTGGCCGGCCTCCTCATCCTGGCCGCGCTGGGGCTGTTTCTGATCACCTCGCTCTTGGGCCGCGTTTGGTGCGGCTATACTTGCCCTCAAACGGTGTGGACGGATCTTTACATATGGGTCGAGCGCGCGTTTGAGGGCGACCGCGCCGCGCGGATGCGGCTTGATCATGCGCCGTGGAGTTTCAACAAGGCCTGGCGCAAACTCGGCAAGCACACGGTTTGGCTCGTCATCGCTTTTTGGACGGGCGGCGCGTTTATTCTTTATTGGCATGACGCGCCGACCGTGGCGCAGGGTTGGTTCACTGGCGCCGCGCCGCTATCGGCCTATTGGTTCGCCGGCATTTTGACGCTCACCACCTATTTCCTCGCAGGTTGGATGCGCGAACAGGTCTGCACCTATATGTGTCCATGGCCACGCATTCAGGGGGCACTCACAGATGAGCATGCGTTAAATGTCACCTATCGCTATGATCGCGGCGAACCACGCGGCCCGAAACGGAAATCTGAGAGCTGGGATAATCGCGGCGACTGCATCGACTGCGATCAGTGTGTGCAGGTCTGTCCGGTCGGAATCGACATCCGGAACGGGTCTCAACTCGAATGCATTCATTGCGCCCTTTGCATAGATGCCTGTGATGAGATGATGACAAAGATCGGGCGCCCAAACGGCCTGATCGCCTATGATACTGACATTGCTGTCGCCGCGCGCGCGGCGCATCAGACACCGCCAAAATTTCGCATTCTTCGATCTCGCATCATTCTCTATACGTTGTTGATCGCCGGGATTGGCGGACTCATGGTGTGGGGCCTTGCCAACAAAGCGACGATTGAAGCGAATGTGCTGAAAGATCGCTCACCGCCTTATGTGCAGCTATCCAATGGGCGAATCCAAAATGGCTATACGTTGAAACTCGTGAATAAGGTATCTGAGCCCCGCATAATGCAAGTGTCGATTACCGGCATTGAAGGGCTGACCTTTGCTGTTGTTGGGTTTGAACACGCCGATGACTCGCCAATCGACTTGCCGGTTGAGGCGTTTGGCGTTGATCGCTACCGTATCCTGGTCAGCGCTCCGGAAGGGGCCGGCCAACGCCAAATATCAATCTCGGTCCACGACATTGAGACAGGGGAGACGGACACAAATCGCGCTTCTTTCAGAGGACCAAATCAATGATCCAAGCAGACACACAATCGTCCGGGAACGCGACCAGCAAAGAGCTGAAAGGCTGGCACGTTCTTGTGATGATGCTCGGTTTTTTCGGCGTTATGTTCTCGGTGAATGGCGTTTTTCTTTATCACGCGGTGACCAGTTTCCCAGGCGAAGACGTCAAGAAGTCATATGTCCAGGGCCTCAACTATAATGAGACGCTGGCTCAGCGCGCGCGCCAAGCCGAGATGGGCTGGCAGGCCGAAGCAGGTCTTCGGGATGCGGACATTGTCTTCCGGTTGCGCGATCGTGCAAACCGGCCGCTCACCGGTCAATCCGTTATCGGGGAGATCCGACGAGCCGCGACACAGGATCAGGATGTGTCGATTGCCTTTGCACCAGGCCCGGACGGCGAATATTATGCGCCTGCCTCCGTCCTGACAGCGGGGCAGTGGCGGTTGCGCGTAACGGTATTGGACGCGAATGCCGAAACCATTCTGTTTGAAGTCGAGAAAACGCTGATTGTGTCATGAGCGATCTGGTCCTTACGTCTGATCCGGGGTGTCCCTCTGGTCTCGCCCCGCCCGAAACGTCGCCTGCGAGCGATTTTACAGCCTTTGTGCGACAGAAGGATGGTTTGAACACGATCACTCTGTCGGTCCGCGGGGCCAAGTGTGGCGGCTGTCTGTCGAAGATAGAGCGTACGGTGAAGACGCTAAACGGTGTTCAATCCGCGCGCATGAATCTCTCCAATGGCAAGCTTTCAATCACTTGGGTGAGCCCGAGCGATGCCAATCAAATTGCCGAATCCGTGCGGGCGCTCGGATATGGCGTTTCCGCGTTTTCTGAAGACAAGACCGCTCAAAGCGTAAAATCAGAAGAGCGCGGCTTGCTGATTTCCATGGGCGTGGCGGCGTTTGCTTTGGCCAATATCATGTTGCTGTCAGTATCGGTCTGGGGCGGGCATGGCGAGATGGGTGAAGATACGCGCCAAGCGCTACATGCGATATCGGGACTGATCGCCTTTCCAGTATTGGGGATCAGCGGACGTCATTTCTTTAAGTCGGCATTCACGGCGCTTCGACATGGGCATGCCAATATGGACGTCCCGATTTCGCTGGCCCTCGTCTTGGCCTTTGGCGTGAGCATCTGGGAAACCGCGACCGGGGGGCTGCACGCTTATTTCGATGCCAGCGTGATGTTGCTCTTCTTTTTGCTCATCGGTCGCTTTTTGGATGCGCGTTTGAGGCGACAGGCGCACGCCGCGGCCCACGATCTGGCGGCGCTCCAAAATCGTTCTGTCCAGCGGCAGAGGTCTGGTGGCTTGATTGAGGCGGTGCGCGCCGATGCAATTGCACAAGGCGACATCATCCTGCTGGCCGCTGGCGAGCGTGCCGTCGTCGATCTGAAAATCACTGATGGCGTCAGTGGCATTGATGAGAGCCTCGTTACGGGAGAGAGCCTGCCGCGGATCATTGGCCGAGGTGAGACGCTCTACGCTGGCAGTCTCAATCTCGACCATCCGCTCCAGGGACAAGCTCTGGGATCGATATCGGATTCTTTGCTTTCAGAGATTGGAGCCATGCTCGAAGCGGGCGAGCAGAAAAAGGCGCGAAATCGGCAAATCGCAGACAAAGCGGTCGCGCTATATGTGCCCTTCGTCCATGTTACGGCCGCGCTGGCTTTCGTGGCCTGGTTGAGCCTGGGGGCTAGCGTCCATCAGGCGGTTCTGGTCGCGGTGTCGACGCTGATCATTACCTGCCCTTGCGCGCTCGCGCTGGCAGCGCCGGTTGCGCAAGTCGTGGCGGCTGGGCAACTCTTTAGGCACGGCATCTATCTGAGGTCAGGGGACGCCTTGGAGCGGTTGGCGGAGGTGGATCATCTCGTGCTCGATAAGACGGGCACGCTTACGCTGGGAACTCCTGCGCTCATTTCCGAACACGGCGACGAATTATATCTCGCGGCGCAATTGGCGCGCGCAAGCCGGCACCCTTTATCGCGTGCTCTGGTATTGGCAGCTGGGCCCGGGCCATTGGCCGAGCGAACCACAGAACACGCCGGGCTTGGCTTGGAAGGGTATATCGACGGCAAGTGGTTTCGGCTCGGCGCCGCGGATTGGGTGGGCGCCCCAGAGTCTGAGGCCATTGGCGGGCCTTCGCTTTGGTTTGCGGGGGAGGGGACGCCGCCCACGCACTTCCGGTTTGAAGACCAATTGCACGCCGATGCTGTTCAGTCGCTTGAAGCGCTTAAACAGCTTGGGCTCGATATCGAAATCCTCTCCGGTGATCGCCGCGGCGCAGTGGCGCAAGTCGCACGGAGACTCTCCATCCAGGACTGGCGGGCCACGGTGACCCCCAAGGGCAAGGCGGCGCGTCTTGAGACCCTCCACGAAGCTGGAAAACACGTTCTTATGGTCGGCGACGGGTTAAATGATGCCGGCGCATTGGCCCTTGCGCACGCGTCGCTCGCACCGGGTGGGGCGATGGATATTTCGCAATCCGCCTCCGATGCGGTTTACGCAGGCGGCCTCTCATCTATCAGGACCGTGCTGTCTGTTTCGAAGCGCACAAAATCGGTCATGCTTCAAAACTTCGGATTGGCGGCGGCTTATAATTGTATCGCGGTTCCTATTGCTGTGACGGGTCATGTCACCCCACTTATTGCGGCGATCGCAATGTCTGCTTCATCGCTCATCGTGACATTGAATGCCCTGAGACTTAATCGGAAAGGTTCGGAATGAATGTGATCGTCTATTTGATCCCCGTCGCCTTTGGCCTCGGCGCGCTCGGGCTCGGGGCATTTTTATGGTCGGTCAACTCCAATCAATATGACGATCTGGACGGCGCGGCTCACCGAATTCTCGATCAGACGGACAAACCTTTGTGACGACACTCTTGAGGTGCTGAGCAGGGATATTCTCCATGGTTTGGAAATCGAGTTGTCCGCATCTCGATCAAGCCAGATCGGACAACCACGCGGCAACGTTTGCGCGTATCACAGAACTCGCCCCAAGTTTTGATACACGGCTTGAACGCGCTCCGCGTCACACCCCTGACGAATGAAATCATCAATCTTGGCTTGATCTGACATGACCCAGCCAACGACACTGGTGATGCCTGCTCCGCCGCCGCGACTGCTGCGAAGATCGAGTTCAGCGCTCATCGCCTGGCTGGTCAGCCAGAGTCTGTTTGCATTCTCCCAGCGGATATAAATGTCTTCAAATTTACGATCCAAAGTGAGTTGATAGGTTTCCCCCGTTTGACGCGGGCCCGAACTGGATCCATCGCCATAAATCGTCTCTTCGATCGGCGTGACATCAAACGTCACCGGATTGACCACAGAGGCGCTGCACTGTTGCGAGTAAGCGAATAGAAACTGATTGTGGAAGACACGGAAATAGTTCGAATACTGATCGCGGATGAGATCAAGGTCGCCGCGAGCGAGATAATCGATCATGTCCTGTGCGGTGCGGATTCTCGGCGCCGCGAGCGCAGGGTCTTCCACGTAACCGATTGCTTCTACCCGCCAATCATTTTGGCGCTCGCTGATTCCGCTCATCATCTCCGGGAGCTTTTGCATAATCTCTTGTTGGGTGGTCGGACGGGGTTGAACGACTCGCGTAACTTCCGCCTTCCACGTGACTTGCAAATAGCATTGCCCATCCTCGGCATCACATAGAAGTCCGGCTGGATGATCGACTGGATGAAAACGTAGTAAATTTGTGCCCGGGCATAGAAAGTCGTGCAGGATTGCGCCATCTTTCGCTGCGCGGCGATAAACCTGAAAGCGCTCGGCCCGCGAGCCCGGCCGCGTTCCGTCCATAAGGATATCTGCCGGGTCATTGCATTTGATCCCGCCCGGCATCATCGCGGCATTCAGTAATTGGGACAATGCGATGCTGGGGCGAAACCGGTCCGGAACTGCGCCTTCCTCCACGCTCCAATTCGCAGACCGGGCGAGCGTGAAAGCTGCAGTCTGACTTGGCAAATGCGTTGGGAAGACTGACATGGTTTGAATGTCGGGACAGCCGCGCTCGATCAGCTTGCGGAGCTCGTGCAGGATAGCGTCAGCGTTTAGATCCTTTGGGTCGCCGCTCGAATAGTGCGTTTGCAATGCATTTGGGTCTCCCACCACGAGCATAACTTTTGCGTCCGTGCCACAGCTGCCGGAGTAATATGCGATGGACTGGGTTTTCGTATCATTGACCACCGCTTCGAGCGACTCACTGCCTGCTGGCGCACTGAGCTGTAGCGTGAAATCACCGTTTTGCTCTGAAATAAAATTCTGAGCCGCAACGGTGGCCGTCTGTGTAAGAACAGTAAAAGCCAAGGCCAAGATGGCCAAGAAAGTCTTCATGAACGCGTCCCCGTAAATTGCTTTGCACCTCTTTCAGTAAACATTTGCCGGTTGAGAATAAAGGTACGAAACAATCCTTTTTGCATTACGCAGGAAAGTCTTCTGGAGTCGGTTCGACTTTCGCCCGAACCTCGACATCGCCCGGGCTCGTTTCCTGATGGGCAAGTGACTGTTCCGGGCCTTGTTATTGAGATGACGCCCGACCTCCTGGCGGTCGTGCAGTTCTATCTCTGGTAATTCCGGTTAGAGAGATCTGGCCACACGAAACCCAGTATCGATCCGTCGTGTTAAAGGGGCTTCCGTTTGGCGGTCCGCAGATCGCAGATGTTTTGGATAAACATTCCAGGCACCGCCGCGGACGATCCGCTGCGCGCAATCGGGTGCATCACGAGCAGATCCATCCGTGGGCGCGCCGGAATAGCTATTCACATAACAATCCTCGGTCCATTCCCAGACATTACCAATCATATCATGGAGGCCGAAAGCGTTCGCCAAATACGTGCCGACAGCGGCGGTGTTTCGAACACCGTCATCACACGTCACTGTCGTCCAGCCACTATTTGAGCGCTTGGCGGTCACATCTGCACCATTCATGAACGCGCAGCCCGAGTTCGCATCGTCACCCCAAAAGTATGCACTGCTCGTCCCAGCCCGCACTGCATATTCCCATTCCGCTTCGGTCAAAAGACGATAGCGTTTACCTGTCTTTTGGCTCATCCATCTCGCATAAGCCTGCGCTTCTTCCCAGCTAACATTTATGACTGGACGGGAGCCCTTGCCCCAACCTTCATCGCCGCCTCCATTGTCAGGCGCAGATTTGGAACATCCTCCGTCGCTAACGCACGCGTCCCACTCAGCCCATGTTGTTTCATACTTACCGACGGCAAGCTGATAACCAATCTCCACGGTTCGTTGAGGACCTTCATTCGTGTCCCTGCTGGGTTCGCCTGGCGGCGAGCCCATCAGGAATGAACCTGCTGGAATGACGGTCATTTGAGGGCAATCGTCGCAGTCTTGAAAGACACGCTGTTCGATCGGATAGCCAAGTTCAGTTGCAAAGGCGGCCAATGACGCTGGATCAACCGACTCGCCGGTGATGAGATCGCTCAAAGGGTCTTTTGGCGTTTCGACAGCATCATACAAAGATCCGGATCCGAGCGTCGTATCCATTCTTGGACCGAGGTCTTCATCAGCGACCTCAGGAGTGGGAGGTTGGTAGTCGGCTTCGCCCCAATCCCAGAATTGATTGTCGAACAGCCACCACACTCCGACAGCGGTTACGGACAGCAAAGCCAGACCGGCAACGATCAAACCAAGCTTCCCACTGCGTTTCGTTTGAGCTTCAACGTTCCTGGCGCGCGTTTTCAGGTCAATTGGCAAACCGTTGATAAGCCGAGCGACATCGGCGTCGAATGTTAGACGTTGCAGCGGCACAGCGTTTCGACGCGCTAGAGGTTTAAGGTCATCTGGTAAGTCTTCCGCGGCAGGCGGCGGCGTGCCATCTAGCAGTACCGGCACGACCGGTATCCCGCGTTTCAAAGCGCTGGCAATTTCTATCCGAACAAAGTCTTGGGGGTCATCAAGGCGTCTCAGCCCAGTTTCAGGGTGTTTCGCTTCCAACCAGCGGGGGCCGATTAGAGCGAGCAGCGCTTCACATTGACTGACGATGCCATCCAGGTGGCTGATAAAGTCGACGCCAAACGGAATATTGTCGACGTCGATGAAAATGTCTTCTTTGGGGTTCTGAACGTACTGCTTCAGCTCTCGATGGAGCCGATCGGTCTGATACTCACTGTCATCGCGACGATAGCTGATGAAAATCTTTGCCATCTATGCCTCTGTGCCCAGCACGCTAGAGGCAATGGTGCAAATCGGGGTTCGAAGATCAAGGGGTTTTCGGTTCGGTCGAAAAATTGCTGCCGACAAATGGAGAGGCTATATTTTTGAAGACAAAGCGCGGTCTGCGCGGCATGCTGATATCTTTCACAGCCGCTCAATAGGAGCGTAGTCGGTCAGTGACGACATATTAGCGCTGCCAGTCGCTTTATTGCTGCCTCAAAAAGCGTAAGCGCAGATTGCTTGTCCCGGGACTTGGCAACGTATGCCTCTCCCATGGGGGTAAGACGCATGGCGCCTCGGCACCCAACAGCGAACGATGTTGAAGCGCTCGATCAAGACGGATAATATCCGTCTTGGGTAGGGAGACAAAACGCAATGAATCAGTCGAATGACGCGCTAGAACGCCGCGTGCTGCAAGCATTGGATGAGGCATTCTCAAAACCAAGCAATGAACGTGCGGCGTGGGTGCGCCAGCGATATGCAGATGATCGAGCTCTGTTGGATCGTGTTTTGAGCCTCTTGGCGGCTGAGGGAGATGGCGCGGGGAGGTTTCCAACGGGCGGCGCATCCCGTCTCATGGAGGAGGATGTCGTACCGGAACGCGCAGGCGCCTACAAAATCGACGAGCTCATCGGTAGCGGCGGGATGGGCGCGGTCTATTCCGGATCGCGAGATGTGGGGGATTTCGATCATAAGGTTGCGATCAAGGTCATTCGGCCTGGCGTGCTTTCGGACGTATTGATCGAAAGGTTCGAAACAGAGCGCCAAATTCTCGCAAGCCTCAACCATCCAGGCATTGCGAGGCTTTTCGATGGGGGGACTCTGGACGATGGCTCACCCTTCATCATTATGGAGTTCGTAGAGGGCACCCCGATCACGGATTGGGCGGATCAAAACGGTTTGTCCGTGGATGATCGACTATGGGTCTTCTCGGATGTCTGCACGGCCGTCGAATACGCCCACCAGAACTTGATCATCCATCGCGACATCACGCCGTCAAATGTTCTGATCGACAAGGCGGGTGCGGTGAAGCTTATCGATTTCGGTATTGCTAAACCAACGGCAGAGGATGATGGGATAACTGGATCGAGCGATGGATCAAACTCTCTGAATTCATTGAGTTTTACCCCAGGCTTTGCAGCTCCCGAGCGCGGCCGCGGGGCGCCTGCGAATACGCTCTCGGATATCTTCTCATTGGGAAAATTGCTCGAAGCGCTTTTGGCGAAACGCTCTGTCGATGCCGACCTCTCAGCGATAATAACACGGGCGGCGGCTATTGACCCCAATGACAGGTATGCATCTGTCTCCTCGATGATGGATGACATTCGCAATTATCGCCAGGGCTTCCCTGTCGAAGCTCGAAAAGGCGGCGAATGGTATAAGCTGAAGAAGTATTTTAGACGGCGACGATTGATGATTTCCAGCGCAGCTCTTGGCGTCCTTGCCCTGTCAACGGCGTTGGTGGTTACCTGGTCGCAATATCAAACCGCTAAAACCGAACGGGCTGCGGCTGATGCGCGTTTCGAGGAAGTCCGGGCACTGTCCTCATTCATGATGTTCGATTTGTATGATGAACTCGAGAAAGCACCGGGCAATACAAAGGCCATCGAAATGCTCGCGGAGCGATCGCAGGCCTATTTAGAGTCGCTGGAGAAAGATGAACGTGCGTCCTTAGATGTCAAAATCGAAACTGGCGCCGGATTGAAACGCCTTGCAGACATTCTTGGCAACCCGAAAAATCAAAATCTCGGAAGACGCGCAGATGCGGGTATTTTGTTGGATCGCGCGGGTGCTTATTTAGCGGCCCTGCATGAAAACCACTTGGACAATGATGACCTAACCAGAAAGCTGGCAGATACGAAATTCGCCAATGCGGTTCACAAGTACGTTTCTGATGATGATAGCGAAAGAGCACATATCTTGGCCAAAGAGGCAGCTGAACTCTTTCAGCCTTTGGCGAAACGCGAGGGGGCGAGCTACTCAGATCAGTCAAATTTCATTCGTGCCCGAATGATGTCCGCTGTTCCACTGCCCTGGATTTCTCGCGACGAAGAGGGGATTGCGATCCTTAGAGAGGTTCGATCTGAGGCGGCGCAGCTGGTTGCGAATGACCCCGAAAGTCTTGACGCCAAAAACCTGTTAGGGTCGATGAATGTGGAACTCGCGCGTGCAATCATCCGATATGAAAACAATGGTGGCGACACAGAAGACACGCTTCCCATTTGGGATGAGGCGATCGCCCTTCGTTTAGAGGTGAATGACGCAAACCCCGACGATGCCCGTGCTTACAGATCTCTGGTGTCAATTTACTCAGAACGAAGCGCGGTGCTGAGAGGCTGGGAGCGATACGAGGAATCGCTTCGTGATCTGGCTGAGGCAGAGCGCATTGGATTGGAGCTTCTTGCCATTGACCCAGATGACGCCTGGTTGAAAAGAGTTACGCAAGGCGCGCAGGAAGAACGGATCAAGACGCTCACATTTTCAGGGCGCCATACCGAAGCTGTTCAGCGGGTCGAGGCGGCCTATCCGGTGGCGCTTGAGGAGTATGTAACCAATCAAGATAACTCCGGCTATGTGCGGGAATGGGGATATACCCTAATCATATTCGCCACTGCTTATCTCGACGCGGGCCTAAGTGAAAGAGGATGTACGATCGTCCAGTCATCACGGGATGCTTGGACTCAGTTTGATGAAATGGCCGGTATTTCGGATGCCGATCAAAATGTATCGATACAACGGCTGGAGCGTCTCGAAGAGCGCTGCGTAGAGGTGCAATGAATCAATCGGGACTGGGTGTCAGCATACCAAAAAAGCAAAGTAACTTGACCGGAAAAGTATCCGAACTGCGCCTAGTCGAATAGAGCGCAAACAGGGTGTTCGATATTGATGCCAATCGTTACCAAACGGGATCGAGAAATATGACGGTCATTTACGCAATTGGCGATATCCATGGTGAGGCGGTCCGCTTAGAGACGCTGCATAAGTTGATCGACGAGCGGCATGATCTGCTTTTTTCAGGCCGTCCTAAGAAGCTCATACATTTAGGAGATTACGTCGATCGAGGTCGCGACAGTTTTGGCGTCATAGAGCAGCTCATGGCATTACAGTCTCGGATGGGGAAAGACTGTATTTGTTTGCGCGGAAACCATGAAGAGATGATGCTCACCGGTCTGACCGCTAACAAACCGTCAGCTTATGACAATTGGTTGGCGAATGGAGGCGAAGACACTGTTGCGAGCTACAGGCGCGCGAATGTAGATCCGATTCCGACCGGCCATATCAATTGGTTGAAATCGTTGCCCAGTATCCATCGGGAGCCTGAGGACAAGCTGATCTTTGTCCATGCGGGTATTGATCCGATTGAATACCCGAATGACCGCGAAGGTGTTTACCTATGGACCCGAGCGCGCCGTTTTTACGAAGTCGAAAACTGGCAAAACGAAGCGCTCGAAGGGTGGACGGTTGTGCACGGGCATACGCCCACAGAGGATTTCTATCCAGAGCATGTAAGCGCTCAGTCTTCGCGTATCAATTTGGATACGGGAGCTGTTTTTGGTGGGCGACTAACAGCAGCGATATTCGACAACGGGGCTCCCGTCCGGTATATTTATGCCTAAAATGAGGATGAGTAGTGGCGTCGAGATCGATGCGTAGCGCCAGGGCTATTTTTGTACTGACAAGCTCTCTTGAACCGCATCCAAAAGCCATGCTCTCGCGATGCGCCAATGACGTTTTACGGTGGATTCCGAAAGTCCCGTTACCTCCGAAACTTCGGGCAGGCTCATTCCGCCAAAATACCTGAGTTCGACAATATTGGCTTTCTCGGCATCGATGACCACGAGGCGGATGAGCGCCTTCTCCAACTGGTCAATGTCCAGCCTTTGCTCAACGCCCTCTAGACGGGTCACCAACGTCACTTTGTGATGTTGGCGCTTATCTGACTTCTTCTTTCTTGCGTGGTCGATGAGAACGCGACGCATGGCGCGGGCGGAAAGCGCCAAGAAATGACTTTTGTCGACCCAATCGATTTGATCGAGCCGGATCAGGCGCAACGTGGCTTCGTTGACCAAGTCGCCCGTAGAGAGAGAGTTATTGCTTTCTGCCCGCAGCAGGGCCGCCGATATTTGACGCAGCTCGCTATATAAGAGCGTAAACAACTGGTCTCGAGCGCCTGTGTCACCCGATCTCCAGCTTTGCAATAATTCCTTTGAATTCAAATCGCTCAATTTTTTACGTCCTACCCCGACAAAGCTTAGGCGCAAAAAATCAAGAAAGACAAGGGTTAACCTAATTTGCTCTCATGAGGTTCGATCGCTGACCCGCTTTTTGAAAATCCTGCGCCTCTGCAAGTAGGGCGCACAGATTTGATTGCGCGCCGCTGAAAAAATCGAGGCGAAAGGTCGTTCCCATGAGACAAGCATTCACGCTTTTTCCGCTCCTTCTGGTTCCCGTATTTATCTATAATCTTATTGCAATTTTTGGTGGCGGGGGAGGCGACCCTGCTGTCTCTCCAGCGCTCGCCAGCCTCGACACCAATCTCATTCGAATGCCCATGATCGCCGGTG
>JBCBDI010000017.1:0-19842 GCA_038529885.1 Pseudomonadota bacterium | reverse complement strand
GCAACAAGGCGCGGATGGCCTCGATACGGCGCGTCTTTTGTCTGCGGTTCAAGATGAAGTGCTTCACGCACTGTTTGACTTTGTCACCACGCATATCATTCGCGCGCGAAACCCCACCGAAGGCGAGCGCTTAGCCGTTTACGCCACGGGCGGATATGGGCGCTCGGTCCTCGCCCCGTCTTCGGACATCGATCTGCTCTTCATCCGGCCTTATAAAGCCAGCCCTTATGCGGAGAGCGTGATCGAGTACATGCTCTACGCCTTGTGGGATATGGGGCTGAAGGTTGGTCACGCGTTCCGGACACCGCAGGAATGTGTGCGCCTGTCCAAAGAAGATGTGACCATCAAGACAAGCATTCTTGATGCGCGCTTCTTGTTTGGGGATCAGTCGCTCGCCGACGAAATGGCGGCTCTGTTTATCAAGCAGGCGATTGAAGGTCAGGACGCACAATTCATTTCAGATAAACTCGCCGAGCGCGACAATCGTCATGCGCGCCAGGGGGACGCGCGTTACGTGGTTGAGCCGAATATCAAAGAGGGCAAAGGCGGTCTTCGAGATTTGCAGACGCTCTATTGGATCGTGAAACACATGCATCCTGAAGGCACGGTGACGCTGGAAGATGTCATGAATACGCAAGTGTTCACGCGCCACGAGTATCACGTCTTCATGCGGGCCGCGCGGTTCCTATGGACCGTGCGCTGCCATCTACACTATTTGACCGGACGCCCGGAAGAACGGCTGAGCTTTGATCTTCAGCCAGAAATTGCAGCGCGTTTGGGTTATCAAGACCGTGGCCAACAACGCGGCGTCGAGCGGTTTATGAAACGCTATTTCCTGGCGGCGAAAGATGTGGGCGGATTGACCCGTATTCTCGCGGCCAAACTGGAAGCACAGAAGAAAGCCAAGCCGGAAGGCTGGCGCCGGTTCTTACCCGGTGGCACGCAATCGAAACCGCTGGCCGATGCACGCTTTGAAATTGCAGGCAGCCGCATCAACATTGTTGATGATGCCGCCGTTCTGAAGGACCCAAAAGCACTACTGACCTTGTTCCGCCTGGCAGATCAGCATGAGGCAGATGTGCATCCTGACGCATTGGCGCTGGCGACCCGAAACAAGAAACTTATACACGGTCAAAACCGGACCGATCCGGACATGGTCGAAGTGTTCTTGGAGATTTTGCTGGATAGCAAGAATCTCGGCCTCACGCTCAATCGCTTGAATGAAGCGGGCGTTCTCGGGCGTTTCTTGCCCGAGTTTGGTGGCATTGTCGCGCAGACGCAGTTCAATATGTATCACCACTATACAGTGGATGAGCACACAATCCGCGCCATGGCGCATATTGCTGAGATGGATAAGGGCGAGGAAGGCTTTAACCTCGCCAAGCAGCTATACGGAAAAATCGAAAACCGGCGCGCGCTCTATCTTGCTATGCTGTTGCACGATACCGGCAAAGGTCTTGGCGATCAGCAGATCGAGGGCATGAAAACCGCTCGCCGCGCCTGCCGTCGTTTAGGACTGGATCAAGCTGAAACTGAACTCGTTGCTTGGCTGGTTGGCAATCACCTTGAGATGAGTGAGACGGCACAGAAACGAGATATTTCAGACCCACGCACGATCGTGACCTTTGCCGAAAAAGTTATGGATCTTGAGCATTTGCGGTTGCTCTACATTCTCACAGTCGCGGACATTCGGGCCGTTGGTCCAAACGTCTGGAATGCCTGGAAGGGCCAGCTGCTTGGCGATCTTTACCACAATACTGAAGCGGCATTGCGGGGCGGCCGGACGGATGAATCCACGGTTACCGCAGAGCTGAGAGCGCGCGCTGAAACCAATCGCGAGTTGGTTCAGGATCAGGTCGGCGCATTGCCCCGGATCATGTTGGAAATGGACGAAGCCTATTGGACCGGCTTTGATCCTGAAGCCTTGGTCGAGCATGCAAAACGGCTCTCCAATACCGACGATGTGGTCGTATCGGCTCAAACGCGGGGCGATCAACAAACGACGCTCTTCGTGTCGGCGCCGGATCGTGTGGGCCTGTTTGCCCGCCTGACCCAAGCCATTGGCGCGATGGGCGCGCATACGGTCGCCGCACAAGTGTTTACAGGGCCATCCGGCCGGATTGTCGACGTCTTCGTGCTTGAGGACGGCGATGGTCAGCCCTTCGCGGGCTCCGATCGCAGCCGTCTCGATCGCTTAGAAAAGATGATCTTTAGCGCTGTCGATCCGGACGGAAAAATTCCCAATGTCAGCCTCAGACAAAACCAGCGCAAAGCGGCCTTTATCGTCCAGCCGCGTGTTTCAATCTCAGATGATGCCTCGCAAGCCTATACGGTTATCGATGTTTCAGGCCGCAACCGCCCCGGGCTATTGAGCGATGTGAGCGCGGTCTTGGCCGAGGCCGGGATCTCCATTGTTTCGGCGCATGTCGGGTCTTATGGCGAGCGCGTCTTCGATGCCTTCTATGTGAAGCTGCCTGACGCCTTTGACGATGACATGAAATCGACACTGCGCGATCAACTCCTCGCCGCGCTTGGGCGCGAGGAACCTGATGGGCCAAGCACGCCAGCGCGGAAGCTGAAGCGGGCGAGCGCGGCTGATAGTTTCTAGATCCGAAAGCGCTGAATGAGCTTGCTGCGTAACACCCTGACACAATCCTCGCTGACCATGAGCAGCCGGATTTTGGGGTTCATTCGCGACATTTTGATCGCAGCCAAAGTGGGCGCGGGGCCAATTGGCGACGCCTTCGTCACCGCCTTGATGTTTCCCAACTTGTTTCGGCGGATCTTTGCTGAAGGTGCTTTCGCGCAAGCATTCGTGCCTGCCTATGCCCGCACGCTAGAAGCGGAGGGGCCTGAAGCGGCTGCTGATATTGCGCGGCAAACCATGCGCGGGCTTTTTGCTGCCACGGCGGCGCTTGTGATCGTTGCGCAGCTTGCCATGCCGTGGATCATGCGCGTCATTCATGGCGGCTATGCGCCGGAAAGCGAGAGCTTTCAGCTGGCCATTCTGCTGACGCAAATCACCATGCCATACCTCGCCTGTATGGCGATCGCAGCCTTGCTGTCTGGTGTGTTGAACTCGTCTGGGCGGTTTATTTTGTCGGCAGGGGCGCCAACGCTTCTCAACCTGTTTCTGATCACCGCAGCCCTCTTAGGGGATGACAATCGCAATACGGCATTCCTCGCCGCCATTGCGGTTTCAGCCGCAGGCATTGCGCAGGCTGCGCTGCTCTGGTGGGGCGTGCGACGGCAGAAAGTCTCTCTATCGCTCGGATGGCCAAAGCTGACGCCGGGCGTCAAAAAAGTCATCGCGCTCGCCATCCCCGGCACCATTGCGGCGAGCGGCGTCCAGATCAACATTCTGGTCAGCCAAGCCTTGGCGAGTTTTGAAGAAGGGGCAAAGTCTTGGCTCTTCTATGCCGATCGTTTGTACCAATTGCCGCTTGGCATTGTCGGGGTCGCAGTGGGGGTCGCGATCCTGCCGCGCCTCGCCCGCGCCGCCAGGGTTGATGATACGAAAAGCGCGCACGGTTTGATGGATGATGGCATTGGCCTCGCCATGGCGCTCACGGTACCAGCCGCGATCGCGATGATGGTGGCGCCCGCTTACCTGATCGAGGGGCTTTATGCGCGCGGGGCCTTCACGTTGAATGATGCGGCGCAATCGGGTCTCGCACTGGTCCATTATGGCTGGGGTGTCCCGGCCTTTGTTTTGATCAAGGTCCTCGCGCCCGGCTTCTTTGCTCGCGAAGACACTAAGACACCAATGCGATTTGCTCTGATGACCGTAGCGCTCAACACAGCCCTCGGTGCGAGCCTCTTCTTCTGGTTCCGCGCGCAAGGCTGGGACGGATTTCCAGGCCTTGCCATCGCGACCAGCACGGCGGCTTGGATGAATGCGGCCATGCTCTTCTTCGGCCTGCAGGCGCGCGGCTGGTATCATCCAGGTCGACGGTTGATCCTTCGCTTGATCTCCGTGACATTGGCCAGCTTGGCCATGGGCGGCGCCTTGATCTACCTGCTTGCCCATCCCCAATGGGTGCAGGACAGATTAGCCTATGGGAAATTTGTCGAAGTGTTAGCCGTGATTGCCATTGGGGCATTGATCTATGGCGTTGCGGCGCTGCTCTTTGGGGCGATCCGACTGAGCGATATTAAGGGCCTTGGGCGCAATCGCGCCGCCTGATTTTTCGCTAGCCAGCGTCGCAAAAACCGCTAAACCCCGCTGCCATGACTGAACAAGCGACCTATTCCGGCCCGAACCGTATCTTTTCGGGCATCCAACCCACCGGCAATCTCCATCTCGGGAATTACCTTGGGGCCCTGAAAAAGTTTGCCGATCTTCAGGCCGACGGATGGGACGCGATCTATTGTGTGGTCGACCTGCACGCCATCACAATGCCGGTTGAGCCTGGCGTTCTCAAAGATCAGACACGGCAAATCGCCGCCGCCATGATGGCGGCTGGCTTGGACCCAGATGTCTCGACCATTTTCGTGCAATCGAATGTGCGCGCACATACCGAGCTTGCCTGGATCTTCAATTGTGTCGCCCGTATGGGCTGGCTCGAAAAGATGACCCAGTTCAAAGACAAATCGGGCAAAGACACCGAACGTTCAAGCGTGGGTCTGTTCGACTATCCGGTGCTGCAAGCGGCAGACATTCTCGCCTATAAGGCAACTCATGTGCCGGTCGGCGAGGATCAGAAACAGCATTTGGAGCTGAGCCGAAACATTGCCGCGCGCTTTAATCAGCAATTCGAGGCCCCTGGCTTTTTCCCTCTACCGGAGGGCCTGATCGAAGGCCCCGGCGCGCGGATCATGAGCCTGAAAGACGGGACAAAGAAAATGTCCAAGTCGGATCCGGCTGAAAATTCGCGGATCAATCTGATCGATGATGCAGATACAATTGCGCGCAAGATCAAAAAGTCGAAAACCGATACGCTCGGGGACATGCCGGAGACGATTGAAGCGATGGAAGGCCGCCCTGAAGTAGCAAACCTCGTCGGCATTTATGCCGCGCTGGCGAGCATGAGTGACGAGCAAGTCCTCGCCGAATATGGCGGCAAAGGGTTTGGCACGTTCAAGCCGGCGCTTGCGGATCTCGCCGTTTCGCATCTGTCGCCGATCACGGACGCAATGCGTCGCCTGCTTGATGACCCAGCTGAAATCGATGCCGCCCTCGCCAAAGGCGCAGAGAAAGCCAATGCTGTGGCCGAACCGATTATTGAAGAGGTGCGGCGCGTTGTGGGCTTCTGGCAAGTCTAAGCATGCGCTAAAAGGGCGGAGCTTCTAACAAGGAACTTCGCTCATGCTCCGTCTTTCTATTCTCGCGTCTGCTCTGGCTCTTGCTGTGGCATGTTCTCCTGCCGACGCGCCGACCCCACCTGCCGCTGAAACCAGCGGTCCAGTTCTGTCTTATGCAGACGCTTTTGTGATGGAGCCGATTGGCGGCCGTGACATGACCATGGGCGGTATTTCGCTCAGCGTGGACGGCGGCGATGTCACGCTGACTGAGGCGAGCTCGACCAGCTTCGGCACGATTGAGCTGCACACAATGGCGATGAATGATGGCAAGATGCAAATGCGCCAAGTGGAGGGCTTTGATATCGCCGATGGCGAGTCTTTGGAGCTCAAGCGCGGCGGTGACCACTTTATGATTTTTGATGTCGCTGAGGACGTGGTCGCCGGAGAAACGGTCGACATCACGCTCTCTTTTGATGCTGACGGTGAGCCAATGACTCTCGTCGTTGAAGCCGATGTCCGAGCCGTGGGAGAATAGGATGAGCGCGCTTACGCAAGAACAGCAAGATAAGTTGGACGCCGCCGCCTTTCGGCGTTTGCTTTCCCATTTGGACAATCGCAAAGACGTTCAGAATATTGATCTAATGATCCTCGCGGACTTTTGCCGCAACTGCCTCGGTGATTGGTATCGCGAAGCGGCGGAGGCTGAAGGCGTCGAGATGTCAAAAGACGAGGCGCGGGCGCGGGTCTATGGGATGCCCTATTCAGAATGGAAAGCGAACCATCAGACGCAAGCCACGCCTGAGCAAATGGCGGCTTTTGAGGCGCGTCAATCGTCTAAAAAATAGACGGGTTCTTGCAGGCCGATCCCAGACTTAAACCAAGCCCATAATGGGCGCGGCGAGGAGCAGTCCAACGCCCAGGATCAAGCGATAGATGACGAAGGGCAGGAAGCTCATCCGCTTGAGCAGGGTCATCAGGACGTGAATGGATGCGATCCCTGAGACGAAGGCGAGCGCTGCGACGATCATTCCGTCGTGCAATGAAACGACGCCGCCACCTGGGTCGGGCTCCAGCAAACCGTAGGCACCATATAGACCGGCGGCGGCCAGAATCGGGGCGCCAATCAGCATTGAAAAACGCGCGGCTTCGGTGCGCTCATATCCGAGGGCACGTGCGGCCGTCATCGTGATCCCGGAACGGCTGGTGCCTGGGATGATGGCGGCAATGGCCTGCGTCGCGCCGATCAGGGCCGCGTGGCCAAGGGTCATGTCCGCTTCTGTGCGATCCTTGCCGCCTTTGACGTCGGCCCACCAAAGCAGAAGACCAAATCCTATGGTTGCAGCGGCGACGGTCCACACGCTGCGCAGCTGGTCCTGGATCGAGGAGGGCAGGAGCACTTCATATGCGACCGCTGCAATAACGGCGATGGGCGTGGCGACAATGATACAAAGGGCAAGCTTGGCGCCGCGAGACAGGTCGGATTTACGGAAAGCTGCGCCGAAGAGCTCAAACCCGCCAATGATCGCGGCGATGACGTCTTTGCGGAAATAGATCAACATAGCGGCAAGCGTACCGAGATTAGAGACGGCATTGATCAGAAGCTCGTCGCGCCCTTCTAGCGTGAAATAATTCGCTGCCAGCAAGACATGGCCGGAGGAGGAGATGGGCAGCCACTCGGTCAGGCCTTGAACAATCGCGATGATGAAGAGCTGTAAAAGTGACATGCTAGCGCTCGCATCCTATAAAACCCAATCTGGCCCTCGCACGATTTGAGGCCTACCGCACGCCTCTATATGTATATTATTATAATATATTTATATTGAAAAAATGCGCTCTTGAGTTTCATTCTCAATTATAGTGCAGGGATGTGTGAGAGTATACATATCAATATGATACTATTGGGCAGAATCGGCCCTTGCGGCGCTGTCACGACGGTTCCATAAGCAAAGCTCTTTCCTCTGGAGGCCCAAATGGCAGAAAAAATGCTGCAATTCATCAAGGTCGAACGCTCGATGCCGAAAAAACGCTCGGCAAAGACGCGTAAAGAGGACTTCAATGAGATTTACTCTGACTATGCCAAAAAGAGCGCGAAAGCGCAGGCCTCTCGGTGTTCTCAGTGCGGCGTGCCGTTCTGTCAGCAAGGCTGCCCGCTCTCCAACAATATTCCCGATTGGCTGAAGCTCGCCGCTGAAGACCGGCTGGAAGAAGCCTATGCGGTCTCAAGCGCCACAAACAATATGCCGGAGATTTGCGGGCGCATCTGCCCACAGGACCGTCTCTGCGAGGGGATTTGTACGATCGAGCAATCTGGGCACGGGACGGTCACGATTGGATCGATTGAACGCTACATCACTGACACGGCCTGGAGCAAAGGCTGGATCAAGCCGATCAAGCCGCCGCGCGAGCGTCGCCAATCCGCGGGCATCATTGGCGCTGGGCCAGGTGGGCTTGCGGCGGCTGAACAGCTGCGCCGGAAGGGCTATCAGGTTACGATCTATGACCGTTACGATCGCGGCGGCGGTCTGCTGGTCTATGGCATCCCGGGCTTCAAGCTTGAAAAAGACATTGTTGAGCGCCGGATCAAGCATCTGGAAGACAGTGGCATCACGTTCAAATTCAACTGCAATGTTGGTTCGGACATCACGCTCAATGACATTCGCGATACGCATGACACTGTGCTGATCGCGACTGGCGTCTATCGCGCGCGTGACCTGAAAGTGCCGGGCGTTGGTGCAGACGGTGTCTATCCAGCCCTCGACTATTTGACCGCTTCGAACAAATCAGGTTTTGGCGACAAAGTTGAAGCCTTTGAAGATGGCTCTCTGAACGCCGCTGAAAAGCGCGTCATCGTCATCGGGGGCGGCGACACAGCTATGGACTGCGTGCGCACAGCGATCCGCCAAGGTGCAAAATCCGTGACCTGTCTCTATCGCCGTGACCGCGCCAACATGCCTGGCTCGCAGCGCGAAGTCGCAAATGCTGAAGAAGAAGGCGTCAAGTTTGAGTGGCTGTCAGGCCCTGAAGCGGTGCTGCACACCAAGGCCAATAAAGTGCGCGGCGTGAAAGTGCGGCGGATGAAGCTCGGGCCAGCCGATGCGTCTGGTCGCCAATCGCCGGAAAAGACCGACGAAACCGTCGATATGAAAGCCGACATGGTGATCAAGGCGCTCGGCTTTGATCCAGAAGACTTGCCGCTTCTGTTTGATGAACCAGCGCTGCGGGTGAACCGTTGGGGCGCAATCCAAGTCGATTATAGCACTCTGGAAACCAGTCTTTCCGGCGTCTATGCGGCGGGCGATATCGTGCGCGGGGCGTCTTTGGTGGTTTGGGCCATTGTTGATGGCCGCCAAGCGGCAGAACAGATGCACAAAGCCATGCGCGCGACGGCCAAACAGCAAAAAGTCGCGGCGGAATAGCGATGCATATCAGCTTTACCCCCGAAGCACCGGCAATGCCGGAGATTAGCTTTGATGACTATCTGGCAGTCGATATCCGGGTTGGGACCATCCTGGAAGCGGCTCCGCTGGACGGCGCGCGCAAGCCGTCGATTAAAATGGTGATCGATTTTGGTGATACGATTGGGCGCAAGAAAAGCTCTGCCCAGATCACCGAACACTATCAAAGTGAGGAATTGGTCGGGCGTCAGGTCATGGGTGTGGTCAATTTTCCGCGCCGCCAGATCGGTAAGTTCATGTCGGACGTGCTGACACTCGGCTTTGCCGATGATGCGGGCGCGATCCGCCTGATTGGCCCGGACGCCACCATTCCAAACGGAACACGAATGAGCTGAGACGGCGAGACCGTTTCGCGAGAGGATATTGCGATGACTGAATTTACGAAGACCTACCTGTCGAACCGTCAGCGCCTCATGGATGCGCATGCGTATAATCCTGAAGACGAGCACAGCGCATGTGGTGTCGGCCTCGTTGCTGCGCTTGATGGCAAGCCCCGGCGCGAAATCGTCGAGATGGGCATCAAGGCTCTCAAGAACGTTTGGCACCGCGGCGCGGTCGACGCTGACGGGAAAACCGGTGATGGCGCGGGCATCCGTGTTGAGGTGCCGCAAGAATTCTTCCGCTACCAAGTCAGCCGCTGCGGCCATACGCCGACAGATGACCCGATCTGCGTTGGACAAATCTTCCTGCCGCGCACCGATCTTGGTCAGCAAGAAGCGGCGCGAGCAATCGTCGAGACCGAGATCCTACATTTCGGCTTCTATATTTATGGCTGGCGTCAGCCGCCCGTCGATGTCTCGATCATCGGTCAAAAAGCGCAAGATACGCGTCCTGAGATCGAGCAAATCATGTTCCGCGATGATCAAAATCGCGACCCTGAAGCGCTCGAGCGTGCGCTCTACATTTGCCGTCGCCGGATCGAACGCCGCGCGCGCGAAGCGGGCATTCCGAGCTTCTATATCTGCTCGCTCAGCCACAAGTCGCTGATCTACAAGGGCATGTTCCTGGCCGAAGATATCGACAATTTCTATCTCGACTTGCGCGATGAGCGGTTCGAGTCGGCGATTGCGATTTATCACCAGCGCTATTCTACCAATACGTTCCCGCAATGGTCGCTGGCACAGCCATTCCGCATGCTGGCCCATAATGGTGAGATCAACACCCTGCGCGGCAACCTCAACTGGATGAAAAGCCACGAGATCAAAATGGTCTCTGGAACGTTTGGCGACTATGTCGACGACGTGAAGCCCGTCGCGCCGCAAGGCAGCTCCGATTCTGGCGCACTCGATGCGGTGTTTGAGATCCTGTGTAAGGCCGGACGCACCGCGCCGATGACCAAAGCGCTTCTCATCCCGGAAGCCTGGTCGAAGCGGGCCTCTATCATGCCCGAAAAACATGCGGCGCTTTACGCCTACTGCAACTCCGTGATGGAGCCCTGGGACGGCCCGGCAGCGGTCTGCGCCTATGATGGACGTTGGGCCGTGGCTGGCCTCGACCGCAACGGATTGCGCCCACTGCGCTATGCGTTGACGGGTGACGGCATTCTTGCAGTCGGGTCTGAGACGGGGATGTGCCCGCTTACGGGTCATGAAGTTGTGCGTCGCGGCCATGTCCAAGCCGGCGGCATGATCGCTGCCGATCTTGGCAGCGGTAAATTCTATGAGCATGAGGAGATTGTCGACGAACTTGCCGATGAGCATCCTTATGAGAAATGGCTTAAAAACGTCCGCGAACTCGACACTGAGATCGGACCGGGCCCAGAGCCACGCCTATTTGAAACGGAGCAATTGCTGCGCCGTCAAAAAGTCTCAGGGTTCACCCTAGAGACGCTTGAACTTATCCTCGCGCCAATGGCTGAGAATGGCAAAGAAGCCATTGGGTCAATGGGCGATGATAGTCCTGTTGCGGTTTTGTCAGAGAAATTTCGGCCACTCTCACACTTTTTCAGGCAGAATTTCAGCCAGGTGACAAATCCACCTGTCGACCCTTTGCGGGAAGACCGAGTGATGAGCCTCAAAACGCGGTTCAAAAATCTCGGCAATGTGCTCGCAACTGACAAAACGCAACAGGACGTATTTGTGCTCGAAAGCCCGGTGCTTTCAACCGGCATGTATAACCGTTTGACCAAAATGCTGGGCGAGGGCGTCCAAGTTATTGATTGTACATTCGACCTGGACGGCGCCCGCGGTGATGGCGCGGCTTTGAAGAAGGCCTTGGCCCGCATTCGCCAGGAAGCAGAAGACGCTGTGCGCGCAGGCCGCGAGCATATTGTGCTGACCGATGAAACCCAAGGCGACACGAATGTTGCGATCCCGATGATCCTGGCGACAGGCGCGGTGCATTCGCACTTGGTTGCGCAAGGTCTGCGGACCTTCTGTTCGATTACTGTGCGATCTGCTGAGTGTATCGACACGCATTATTTCGCGGTTCTGATCGGCGTCGGCGCGACCTGTGTGAACGCTTATCTCGCTCAAGAAGCGATCGCGGAGCGTCATTCACGCGGTTTGCTTGGCGACATTGAGATTGGCGAAGCGGTACGTAATTATAAGAAAGCCATTGAGGCGGGCCTGTTAAAGATCATGTCCAAAATGGGCATCTCGGTCATCTCGTCTTATCGCGGCGGCTACAATTTCGAAGCGCTTGGGCTTTCTCGCGCTTTGGTGGCAGACTATTTCCCAGGCCTCTCCAGCCGCATTTCTGGGCTGGGTCTCGCGGGCTTGGAAGAAAACGCGGTCACCCGCCACGAAGACGCATTCGACGAGGATGTGGTGTCGCTTCCTGTTGGCGGATTCTATCGCCTGCGAGCGCGCTCAGAGCCGCATGCCTTGGACGGCAACTCGATCCATATGCTGCAAGCAGCGTGTGATCGGGGCGACTATTCCTTGTTCGAGAAATATGCCGCGCTGGTGAACGATCATGATCAGCCAATTCAGTTGCGCGATCTCTTAGATTTCAAACCACATGGCCCCGCTGAACCATTAGAACGCGTTCAATCGGTCAATGAGATCCGCAAACGCTTCCTGACACCCGGCATGTCTTTGGGCGCGCTGAGCCCAGAAGCGCACGGCACGCTCAACGTCGCCATGAACCGTATCGGTGCGAAGTCTGTCTCCGGCGAGGGCGGCGAAGTGCGCGAACGCTATCGCCCGCTGCCAAACGGCGACAATATGAACTCTGCGGTTAAGCAGGTGGCGTCGGGCCGTTTCGGCGTTACAGCGGAATATCTAAACAAGTGCCGCGAAGTTGAAATCAAAGTTGCCCAAGGCGCAAAGCCAGGTGAAGGCGGTCAGCTGCCAGGCTTTAAGGTCACTGAGTTCATCGCCAAGAACCGGCACTCAACACCGGGCGTGACTTTGATCAGTCCGCCGCCGCACCACGATATCTATTCGATCGAGGACCTGGCGCAGCTGATCTATGACTTGAAGCAAATCAACCCTGATTGCCGGGTTTGCGTGAAACTTGTGGCGCAGTCTGGCGTCGGAACGGTGGCTGCAGGCGTGGCCAAAGCGAAAGCCGACGTGATCCTGATTGCTGGCGGTGTTGGCGGCACAGGCGCCTCGCCGCAGACCAGTATTAAATATGCCGGCCTGCCGTGGGAAATGGGCCTCGCGGAAGCACATCAAGTGCTCAGCCTGAACAATCTGCGCGACAAGGTCACGCTACGGACCGATGGCGGCCTGCGTACCGGGCGCGACATTGTCATCGCGGCCATGCTGGGCGCAGAAGAGTATGGCATCGGGACAGCGTCTCTGGTCGCCATGGGCTGTATCATGGTGCGCCAGTGTCACTCGAACACATGCCCTGTCGGGGTCTGTACGCAGGACGAGTCTCTGCGCGCAAAATTCACCGGGACGGCGGACAAGGTCATCAATCTGATGAGCTTCATCGCAGAGGATGTTCGCCGGATCTTAGCCTCGCTCGGCCTCAACTCGCTCGACGAAGCGATTGGCCGGACTGACCTTCTGGCTCAGGTCTCGCGCGGCGCGCCGCATTTGGACGATCTCGACCTCAATCCTTTGCTGGTCCAAGTCGATACCGAGGCGCCGGTTGTCTACGAGTCTGATCGCCGCGAAGAGGTGCCAGATACGCTGGACGCCCAAATTCTGCGCGATGGCGAGCCCTTCTTTGAGCGCGGCGAGAAGATGCAACTCACCTATGAGGTGCAAAATGTGCAGCGGTCGATTGGCGCGCGGGCAAGCTCCGCGATTGTGCGCAAGTTCGGCGAAAAAGCGCTGCCGGAAGGCCGCCTCCACATCCGTCTGACCGGAAGTGCCGGCCAATCGCTCGGCGTGTTTAGCGTCCAAGGCCTGCTGCTCGACGTGATTGGCGATGCCAATGACTATGTCGGTAAAGGCCTCTCCGGAGCGACGATCCAGCTGCGCCCGCCCGCGGATGCCTCATTCCAAAGCGGTGAAAACACGATTATCGGCAATACCTGCCTCTATGGCGCGACCAGCGGCAATTTGTATGCGGCGGGACAGGCTGGTGTTCGCTTCGCGGTGCGCAATTCAGGCGCGGAAGCTGTCGTGGAAGGCTGCGGCGCCAATGGCTGCGAGTATATGACCGGCGGCCGCGTCGCCATCCTTGGTTCGATCGGCGACAATTTTGGAGCCGGGATGACTGGCGGCATAGCCTATATCTGGGACCCAGAAAAACGCTTTGAACAAGTGGCAAACCCAGATGCGATCGATTGGTATCCTTTGGTCGATATGGATCAGAAACATATCGATGTGTTCGAGATGATGCTCGACATCCACAAGGAGCGCACTGGATCTGAACGCGCGCATGAGCTCCGCAAAGAGTGGGGCCAGACCCTCTCTGATATGCTCATGGTGGTGCCTAAAGAGATTGCAGAGCGTGTCCTTGGCGACACCAAGGTGAAAAAGGCAGGCTAGCCCCGCAGTAACAGGACTTGCACTTCGCCGCGGACCTCCCCACCTTGGCGGGCGAGAGAGTGAGATAATAGGTAACCGTCTGAATGAGCAAACGCGATTATTATGACGTGCTCGGCGTTGACCGAAATGCGGACGATAAGGCCCTAAAAAGCGCCTATCGGAAGCTGGCGATGAAATACCATCCGGACCAAAACCCGGATGACGCTGAAGCTGAGGCCATGTTTAAGGAAGTCGGCGAGGCCTATGCGGTTTTGTCTGACCCTGAAAAGAAAGCGGCTTATGATCGCTTCGGCCATGCTGCATTTGAAAACGGTATGGGCGGCGCTGGCGGCGGCAATCCGTTTGGTGGCGGCGACCCGAACGATATTTTCCAGGACATTTTCAGCCAGGTCTTTGGCGGCAATCCATTCGGCGGAGGCCGTCGACGCGGCGGTCCGCAGCGCGGCGCAGATTTGCGCTATGACATGGATATTACCCTGGAAGAGGCGTTCAACGGCAAAGAGGCCGAAATCAACGTGCCTTCGCTGGTCGATTGCGGAACATGTGATGGCAGCGGGGCAGAACCTGGCACCAGTCCAGAAACGTGCCCGACATGCCAAGGCGCGGGTCGGGTCCGCGCCCAACAAGGCTTTTTCACCATGGAGCGGACCTGCGGGCGCTGTCATGGCAAAGGGCAAGTCATCGCGAACCCCTGCAAGACGTGTCGCGGCGCTGGGCAAGTCCAGGAAGACCGTAAGCTGTCGGTCAAAATTCCGGCGGGTGTCGAGTCCGGCATGCGCATCCGCCTGTCCGGCGAAGGCGAGCCCGGCACACAAGGCGGCCCCAAGGGCGATCTCTACATTTTCGTGAACGTCGAAGAGCATGACCTGTTCGAACGCGATGGCCCGAACCTTTACTGCCGAACCCCTGTCTCAATGGTCTGCGCGGCGCTTGGCGGCGAGGTCGAGATCCCAACCATTGATGGCGGCCGCGCCCGCGTGACGGTGCCTGAAGGCGCGCAAACAGGCCGCAAGCTGCGCCTGCGCGGCAAAGGCATGCCAAGCCTGCGCGGCAATCACCAGACGGGTGATCTCTATATCGAAATGTTCGTCGAAACCCCGCGCAATCTCTCTGCCCGCCAGAAGGAAATCTTGCGCGAGTTTTGCGATTGCTCTGGCAAGGATTGCAACCCGGAATCAGAAGGCTTTATCGGCCGCGTGAAAAAATTCTGGGACGGCATGGGCAACGAAGACGAAGCGACGAAGCATTAGGTTTGTTAGCCGAGTCTCCGGGCTCGACCCGGAGCCTCTCTCCAAAAAGCGCTTCTTCATGCCGCACGAGATCCCGGATCAAGTCCGGGAACTCGGGTGATGCGTTCTAAGCCGCGCTCACAAACGTCGCGATCACTTTCTTCACGCCGGCCTTTTCGAACGCGACCGTCAGTTTCGTGCCGTTCGCATCCATGACTTTGCCATAGCCGAACTTCTCGTGAAATACACGCTGGTTCAGCTTGAAGCCGGAACTTCCGGTCTCTGACGCCATCAGGGTTGCTTTGCCATCAATCACCGGCGCGCTGTCATATTTGGCCGCATTCTCTTTCAAACGCCGCCAGCCGGGGGACGTATAATTGGAGCGCTCGCCGAGATCTTCGACGGTTCCAGTGAAGCCATCCTCACTACCCGGAAGAGAGGAATACCCCGTCTCGGCTTCGGCCTCGACATGCTCGTGCGGGAGCTCATCGACAAATCGGCTCGGCAGGACGCTTTGCCAGCGGCCAAAGATTTGGCGATTGGCAACAAAACTGATCCGGCACACTTCTCTAGCGCGCGTGATGCCGACATAGGCAAGCCGCCGCTCTTCCTCGAGCCCTTTTGCGCCGCTTTCATCGAGCGAGCGGCGGGACGGGAACACTTCTTCTTCCCAGCCTGGCAGGAAGACTTGCGGCCATTCCAGGCCCTTGGCGCCGTGCAAAGTGAGGATCTGCACTTCATCGCCATTGCCCTCACGGCCGGCATCCATGACCAGCTCGACATGCTCTAAAAAGCCGGTCAGGTTCTCGAACTCGCCCATCGCGTTGATCAGTTCTTTGAGGTTATCGAGCCGCGTCTGCGCCTGGGGGCTGCGATCTTTTTGCAGCATGTCGGTATAGCCGGACTCGTCCAAAATGACCTGCGCCAGCTCAGTGTGCGGCATGCCATTATTGTGGCGGTCGCGCCATAGATTGATCTGGTCGATGAATTGCGTCAGCCCGCGCTTGCCGGGGCCCTTAATCTCGTCGGTCTGTAGCACCATCGGGGTCAGCGTGAACAGGCTGCGGCCATCATCGCGGGCACAGCGCTGGAGCTTCTGCACCGTCGTGTTGCCAACGCCGCGTTTCGGCTGATTGACGACGCGCTCAAACGCTAGGTCATCATCGGTTGAGCGAATGAGACGCAGGTAAGCCATCGCATCGCGGATCTCAGCTCGCTCAAAGAAACGCGGGCCGCCAATGACGCGATATGGAATGCCGAGAATAATCAACCGCTCTTCAAACAGACGCATCTGCCACGAGGCGCGGACCAGAATGGCGCAGTCTTGATAACGATGCTTGCCGCCTTTCGCCGCCCAGGCTTCGATCTCATCGCAAATCATGCGCGCTTCGGCTTCGCCATCCCAAAGGCCGCGCACTTGGACTTTCTTAGCGTCTGGATCGCCCGCCCAATCGCCGCCGACAAAAAGCGTTTTGCCGAGCCGGCCCTTATTGTTCGAGATAACGGCAGAGGCGGCCGCGAGGATCGGTTCGGTTGAGCGATAATTGCGCTCCAGGCGAATGACTTTGGCGCCTGGGAAATCCTTTTCAAAGCGTAGGATATTGTCGACTTCAGCGCCGCGCCAACCATAAATGGATTGGTCATCATCGCCGACACAGCAAATATTGCCGCTGCCCTGGGCGAGCAGGCGCAGCCAGAGATATTGGGCGACATTCGTATCCTGATACTCATCGACCAGGATATATTTGAACTTGCGATGGAAGTCGGCGAGCAGATCCGGGTTGTCTTGGAACAGCGTGATATTGTGGATCAGGAGATCGCCAAAATCGCAGGCATTGAGAACCTTGAGGCGGGCTTGATAGGTCTCATAGCATTTAATGCCTTTGCCATCAGCGAACTGATAGGCCTCATCGCTGGGAACTCTAGCAGGCAACAGCGCACGATTTTTCCAGCCATCGATCAAGCTCGCCAAATAGCGCGGGGTCCAGCGTTTTGGGTCAATGTTTTCGGCTTCAATGATCTGCTTGCACAGGCGGATCTGATCATCTGTGTCGATGATGGTGAAGGAGGATTTCAAGCCGACCAGTTCAGCGTGGCGTCTCAGGATTTGCGCTGAGATGGAGTGAAACGTGCCGAGCCAGCGCAAGCCTTCGCCGGCCTCGCCGGTCAGCTTCAGCGCCCGCTCGCGCATTTCGCGCGCCGCTTTATTGGTAAAGGTCACAGTGAGCGTTTGGCTCGGATAGGCGAGGCCTGAGGCAATGATGTGGGCAAGCCGCGTGGTCAGAACACGCGTCTTTCCTGTGCCTGCGCCCGCCAGCACCAGAAGCGGCCCTTCCGTGGTCAGGACAGCCTCTTTCTGCTCCGGGTTCAACCCGTCCAAATAATCCGCTCTATCGCTCGGCACTGGAGCGCGAGCGGCGGCGAGTTCGGAGATAGACGGGCGATTCGGCTGGGACATAACGAGAATATAGACACGTTCTGCGCGCCCCGCGACTCCTTCTCCTCTTCGCGGCTGAGGTTTTAGCCCTATGTTTGGTGTATAGCCCAATTCAGAGCGACCATGAGCGACACACCAGACTTCGAAAAAGACCCTGAACGCAACCGTTTATCCGCGCGGCTGGGGCGGAGCGTCAAAGTTGGCACCAATCTATCTGGCGCAGGCCTGACCTTTGCCGCAAACGCCATGTTTGGCGGCGAGAAAGGCGATGAACGTATCGCCAAAGCCCTCGCGGCGGCGCTCGGAAAATCCAAAGGCCCGCTGATGAAGGTCGCGCAAATGGTCTCGACCGTGCCTGACTTTTTGCCGGAAGAGTATGCTGATGAGTTGAGCAAGCTACAGGCGCAGGCGCCAGCAATGGGCTGGCCTTTTGTCAAACGGCGGATGCGCGCCGAGTTGGGGGCCGACTGGCAAAGCAAGTTTGCCAGCTTTGGCAAAGAAGCGGCGCATGCGGCGAGCCTTGGCCAAGTCCATAGAGCGACGCTGCACGATGGCAGAGAGGTCGCCTGTAAGCTGCAATATCCGGATATGGCATCGGCTGTTGAAAGCGATGTCGGGCAACTGAAAATGCTGATGGGGATGTTTAAGCGCTTAGACGGGTCAGTGGATCCGTCTGAAATGATTGAAGAGATCACCGACCGCCTCCGAGAAGAGCTCGATTATGCGCGCGAGGCCAAACATATGGCGCTCTACCAGCACCTCCTGAAAGACGCCTCCTTCGTGTCTGTCCCGGATCTGATCCCGGAGCTCAGCACCGATCGCTTGCTGACCATGAGTTGGGTCAATGGCGACCGCTTGAATGATTATGAAGCGGCCCCGCAAGAGGTTCGCAACACCATCGCGCGCCATCTCTATTGGACCTGGTGGCAACCCTTTACGGGTGCGGCGGTGATCCATGGCGACCCGCATTTGGGCAATTATCAAGTGACGCAAGAAGGAGAGGCGCTAAACCTGCTCGACTTTGGCTGT
Source organism: Pseudomonadota bacterium (assembly GCA_038529885.1). Taxonomy (GTDB): domain Bacteria; phylum Pseudomonadota; class Alphaproteobacteria; order Caulobacterales; family Hyphomonadaceae; genus Henriciella. Next base: position 1,553 of record JBCBDI010000017.1, on the reverse strand, counting down.
ATCCGCATCTTTCCGCCAAGCTTCGTCGCGGGCGTTGTCGATCTCTATCGCGGCCTCTTGGCGGATGATTTCGATGCGATTTATGCGGCGTTTGAAAAGTGGGGCTTTAAAGGGCTGAATAAGGACCTGGTCGAAGTCCTCGCGATTTGGGCGCGGTTTATTTACGGGCCTCTGATTGATGACCGTGTGCGCAGCGTCGCTGATGGCGTGAAGCCGGGCGAATATGGGCGAAAGGAAGCGTTTTCAGTCCGCAAACTGCTCAAAGAAAAAGGTCCGGTGGCGATCCCCGCAGAGTTTGTGTTTATGGATCGTGCTGCGATCGGCCTCGGCGCGGCCTATTTGCGGCTCGGCGCTGAGCTGAATTATCACCGGCTGTTCGAAGAAAGCTTGGAAGGCTTTAGCGAGGAAGGGCTCGGCGCAGCGCAGGCTGAGGCGCTGCAGGCGGTGGGGCTTTGAGAGTGAATTGAGAAAACCTCATCCTGAGCGAAGTCGAAGGACGAGGTTTTGCGGCTCTCTTCTGTTCATCTCATCCTTCGACTTCGCTCAGGACGAGTCCCTGCCGCACCGCAAGCAAACCCTTTCCAAATGTAACCAAATGTGCCACATGCGCCGCTTGAAGCGAGATACGCGCAAATCTAGCCCTTCTGGACGACATCCCGGACGTGGCTGAACCCGCGCTACCCTCCCTCAAAAGACTGGCCAAATGGCCGCGTATTCAACCCGCCCTATTCGGGCGAAAACAGAAAGTATATCGATGTCGATCACAGCTGAGCGTAAAGCCGAACTGATCAAGAAATTTGCCCGTACCGAAGGCGATACTGGCAGCCCTGAAGTCCAAGTTGCGATCCTAACCGAACGGATCAACAATCTGACCGACCACTTCAAGGACAATAAAAAAGACAATCACTCGCGTCGTGGACTTCTGGCGATGGTCGCCACCCGACGCAAACTCCTCGACTATGTGAAGAGGAAAAATGAAGAGCGCTACCAAACGCTCATCGGAGAGCTCGGCATTCGCCGCTAGGCTCTCAAAACGGCCCGCCCGGTCATGGGGACCCGGCGGGCTTTTCGTATGTATGAAAGAAAGCAAAACGTATGTTTGATAAGCAATCAGTCTCGCTGGAATGGGCCGGCCGGACACTGAAAATCGAAACGGGCCAAGTGGCTCGTCAAGCCGATGGCGCCGTCATGGTGTCATACGGAGACACAACGGTTCTCGCGACCGCCGTCTATGCGAAAGAAGCAAAACCTGGACAGGACTTCTTCCCGCTGACGGTCAACTATATGGAAAAATACTACGCTTCAGGCCGCATTCCAGGCGGCTTTTTCAAGCGCGAGGGACGCCCGACCGAGAAAGAGACGCTGACGTCTCGTCTGATCGACCGTCCGATCCGCCCGCTCTTCGTGGACGGCTTCAAGAATGAAGTACAAGTGGTTCTGACCGCGGTCTCTTATGACCTGGAAAACGACCCGGATGTGCTGGGCATGATTGGCGCCTCTGCGGCGCCGATCGGGCCCATGAACGGGGCGCCCGACAGAACCAGAGCCGCAGA
>JBCBDI010000016.1:0-20056 GCA_038529885.1 Pseudomonadota bacterium | reverse complement strand
CGACTTGGGTTTGACATTATAGGTCCACTCGAACCGGGTCTCGTCTGGCCCCAGCGCAATAAATCGCTGCTCGCCGAAGATATGATTGACCCCGCGCGCGGCGGCATTGGTGAACACCCAGGCCTGATAGGTAAACCGCTCTGGCTCATTCTCCAGCACGCGCTCGATCACATAATGCCCGTCGGCAAGCTGCAAGCGGCGCACCGCGCCTGGCGTCAGCCACTCGCCGCTCAATGGCTCTTCAGAGACGGGCGGGGAAATGTTTTCGGTCGCTTCGAGAAAGCCAATGAAAGGCTGTTCGAGCAAGAAGGCCCGCAGCTCCGGCACGCTCATCGGGATGTCGGCAGAGGTGACGATGGAGACATAGCCATCCTCCGCCAGCGGCGGCGGCTCTGAATAGGCGGGCGGCGTGTCGGGCGGCGAGATCGCAGACGTGCAGCTTGCGAGCAGCGCGGCGAAGGCTAAGAGGGAGAAACGCATGATAAGCTCCTTTATTTAATACGGACTACGTACTAATTGGATCAAATGACGGATCAAACAAGCCCTGAGGCGGAAAATATCAATCGGCTGCGCCTGGTCGTGCATTTGCTGATCCGCGCCTTTCTGGTGTCCGGACGGGCCGGGAGCCCCGCGCAAGGGCGGCTGCCGTTTAATCCGCTTTATTTTCATATGCTGGGCCATATTCGCGAAAACGGCCCGACCCGGCCGAGCGTTTTGGCAGCGGTTTTGGATGTGCCGAAGACGACGATCTCGACCGCGTCAAAAGCGCTGCAAGGGCGCGGCTTGCTGGCGCCCATGCGTGATCCTGACGATGGCCGGGCGCAGCTTTTGGCGTTGACTGACGAAGGAGCGGAGACGGCCGCGGCGATCTTGCAGCAGGACTTGGAGAATATGGAAATGCTGCTCTCTCAGCTCGCGCCGGAAGAACACGGGCCTTTGCTGGACAGGCTGGAACATGTCGTGGCGGGGGTGATGGGAGAGAGCGCGTGACGTGCGGGCCGCAGGAACGCTAGGTCGTGGATCGTGTTGAGCAAGAACACCGGCGACCCCAGCGCAGGCTGGGGTCCAAGGATGGAATCTTGCCACCCAGACCGCTCGGTCTTCACGCCGTGGATCCCTGCCTTCGCAGGGATCAGCGGCGGAGCTAGAGGAGAGACTTTAACGAGATCCCGGATCACGCCCGCGAACGCGGGCCGTGCACATCAGACCCTTCGTCAGACCGCCAGATGACAAAAAGTTTAGGCGCCGCTACAGTTTGCGCCATGCCGCCTTTTCATCTCGCCTTTCCGGTCCATGATCTCGCCGCCGCGCGGGCGTTTTATGGCGCTCTGCTCGGCTGTCCGGAAGGCCGTTCGAGCGCGCAATGGGTGGATTTTGATTTTTTCGGCCACCAGATCGTCGCCCACCTTGCGCCGGAGGAGTGCCAAGCCGCTGGCCATTCTGGGGTCGATGGCAAACAAGTCCCGGTCCGACATTTCGGGTTGGTGCTGGATATGGAAAGCTGGTCCGGCCTTGCCAAACGCTTAGACGGCAAAGTCGACTTCATCATCGAGCCTTACATTCGGTTCGAAGGCGAGCCAGGCGAACAAGCGACCATGTTCTTTAGCGACCCGTCGGGCAATGCGATTGAACTCAAAGCCTTTGCCGATCGCAGCCAATTGTTTGCGACTTAAGCGCGGCGGAGAGGTGGACGCAAAAACATGGAGATCCTCGAGCGCTTCTATACCGACCTGACCACGCACAGTCCGGAATGGGTGCTCATCTGGTTGCAAGTCCTGGTCGGGGTGATGTCGCTGTCGCTGATTTTTGGCCTGTTCAGACCCGAAGCGCGGGCCATTCTGTTCGGTACGCTCTTGGGCATGATCATGGTGATCCTTGTCTATATGCAGTTCGGCTATACGCGCATCCTCGGCGTCGGCCATATCCTGTTTTGGACGCCGACCTTGTTCTACATGCTCTCTCTGCAAGGCACGTCGGGGGTAACCAAAACCTGGTTCGGGCGTTGGCTATGGCTCGCCATTCCAGTCATGGCGGTGTCGCTTGGTTTTGATTATTTCGACTTCGGTCGCTACCTCATGGGCGAGCGGGATCCGATCACACTGGTCAGCGGGTCTTAGTCGCCTTCACCCGGATTCGGGCTGAAGAACTCAGCGAGCTTATTGGTCTTTTGCGCAAATTCTTCGCGGTCGGCCGGTGGCTCTTTCATCCGCGTGATGTTCGGCCAGACTTTCGAATACTCGGTATTGAGCTTCAGCCATTTGGCGTCGGGATCATCCTCAGTGTCCGGCTTAATCGCCTCGACCGGACATTCTGGTTCACAGACGCCGCAATCAATGCACTCATCGGGATGAATGACGAGCATATTCTCGCCTTCGTAGAAGCAGTCGACAGGACAGACTTCGACGCAATCCATGTATTTGCAGCGGATGCAGGCATCCAATACGATATAGGTCATAGGCGAGCTCAGTATTCTATAGTGCAGCGCAGCACATGGCTTCGGAGGCTCAACAAGTCAATGTATCTGACTGTCACGGAGCGTTTAGTTCTGCTCTCTTTCGAGCATGTGCACGTGTCACGTCGTCCACATGCAAAAGGCTCGCGACATGGCGAATGAAAGATTCTTCGTACTTACAAGCCTCTCCATCGGCCAATGAGACCCGGTAGAGCCCCTCAATGACACCGGCGCGTTCGTCTTGCGGCAGGGTTTTCACGTGGCGGGTGAGCGCATGCGTGTCGGTCGCCTCTTCGGCGAGCAATTCACCGTTTTGCAGCACTTCATCAGCCCGAGCCGCATCCATATTGAAACTGGTCACCAAGATCTCAGCGATCATATCGCTTTCAAGATTGGCATAGACACCGTCCACCAATGCCGCCTCCACTAAAAGCGCCGCCGCCGCCTCATAAGGATCAAGATCCCTGACGGGCGCTTCGGGACGGTCACTGCCGAACAGTCGAGATAAAAACCCTAGCATGGGGACCTTATGCGCTGGCCTCGACGCGTCTGTAAAGAGTCTGGGCCTCAGAAGCCGGACCGCGCCGTTCGCCAATATCTAGAACCTCGACCGTTTCAATCGATTTGGCTTTGTAAAAGGTCAGCACATCTCCTGCTGACACGCGAAGGCCGGCTTTGTCGGTTTTGCGGGTCTGCCCGTGGCGGGTGACGCGTATGCCTTTGCGGCTCACATAATCAGTCGCCAGCGCGCGGGTTTTGAAAAACCGGGCGCGCCAAAGCCAGATATCGACGCGGAGCTCTTCAGCGTTCGACTCACTCATTGGATGTGTTTGGCTCCGGCGGTGTCGGTGTGTCTGGCGTTACTGGATCTGAAGCCGCTTCGGTCTTTTCAGGCTCTGCCGGTGCCGGTTTCGCCTTTTTCGGTTTGCGTTTCTTAGGCTTCGGTGCGGGCTTATCCGGCAACAGGGCCGCGAGCGCTGCGAACGGACTATCGGGATCCGGCTGTCTTTGGGCCGGACGTCTTTGACCGCCGCCCTGGTGACGCGGTTTTTGACCTTTCGCGCCCGGTTTACGTCTGGGGCCGCCTTTGTTTTGCTGTTTGCGAGCCTCATTGCGCGCGGCGCGGCGCTGTTCTTGGGCCTCAAGATGCGCCTTGGATTGGAAGCGCCACAGCTTCACGTCGCCTGTCTCCGGGTCTTTTTCAGCCGGCGCAATTCGGAACCCCTTCAAGACATTGTGAAAATCTTCAAGCGGGCAGGACACCATGGAGGCTAGTTCAGGCGGGATCTCAAATTTGGCCTGGTCAGCTTCTTTGCGGCGCTTTGACAATTCCCAGCCAAGGCGTTCGGCCAAGTCTGCGCGCACCGCACGTTTGCCAAACCGCAAATAGCCCTGAGCGGCGAGATCTTCGTCGGGCCAAGAGCCATCCAGTTCGAAACTGCCGGCCCCTTCAGGCGCAGTTTTGCGGTCGCGGCCATCGGCCAACGTTTGCAGCAATGCGATCAGCCGCTGCGCCGCGGGCTTTTGCGCATCCGGCACATGCGCCGCGATGCGGCCAGAGCGGATACCTGCTTCTTTGAGCTTTGTGCGCTCGTCCGGTCCCGGCAAGAGCGCCCGGTCTTCGCCTCTCAGGTCGCAGGCGGCGCCCGCTTCGAGCAAGCGGAAGGCGAGCCCTCGGGCCAAGCCATCCAGCGGCGCTTCATCCGAGGCGAACTTGAGTTTGAAGTGCGTCGGCAAACGTTTCTGGATCTCTGCGCCGAGCCATTCATTCAAGCGTGTGCTCGCAGCCTCTTGCTGATGTTGTTCGGCGTCTTGCCCGCCAATCAGCTTGGCCGTGGGCGCAAGCCAGTGGGGACCGGCGACCAGTTGACCAATCGGCGCCTCATTCCAGACAATCTGCGCCTGCTCATTGATCGACAGTGCGGCCTCCGGCGCGCCTGAAATGGCTTTCAAACGCTCGGCAATCACGGGCTCTAGAGCCTGCATAGCGGCGTGGCGCAGGGTTTTGCCTTCAAGATCGGACGCATTGCTGTCTGGCTCAAAAGTCAGGCCAACCAATTTGCCAACCACGTGGCCTTCAATCGTCACTTCACCCGTTTCTGAAACGTCTGTGCTCAAGAGGTCTTCCCTTTTTAGTCCCGCGATCAATGCTGTTGTGCGGCGGTCGACAAACCGTTGTGTGAGCGCGTCATGTAGCGCATCTGACAGGCGGTCTTCAATGTCCCGCGTTCTTTCGCGCCAATGCGCCGGATTTTCAAGCCAATCATTTCGAAAACTTGCGTAAGTCCAGGTCCGGATCATAGCGAGGCGCTGTTGCAGCAGTCCGATATCACCAAGCGTATTGTCGAGCGCGTTTAGGCGTTCATTCATCGCCGTATCACCGAGACGCGCATCTGGATCAGCCAGCGTCTCAGCAAGCCCCAGCACCAAACGGCCATGACCCTCATGACCCGCCTTTCGAAAATCCGGTAGGCGCGCCAGGTCCCAGAGACGACGCACCTTGCGCTCACCGCGCACCTCCGGCCCAACGGTGCTGTCCTCTGCCATGCGGCGTAAGACCCACTCATCCAGCCCATGCGGGTTTTGCCGCAAACAGGGGCGACGGCTCGGACGCGCGAGGCTCGCAATCAAGGTCTTGATCGAGCGATAGTCGAGCGCGCTATTGCGCCATACCAATTCCGCGACCGGGTCATAGCGGTGGTCTTCAATTGCCCGGATCAGCTCTTCTTCAAATGGCGGACAGTCATTGGTCTCGCCAAACTCGCCATTGTCTCGAAAGCGTCCGGCGCGGCCAGCGATCTGTCCCATCTCAGCCGAACTCAGCCAGCGGTGACGACGCCCATCGAACTTAGACCGCCCCGCAAACGCCACGCGGTCGACATCAAGATTGAGCCCCATCCCGATCGCATCGGTGGCAACGAGATAATCGACCTCCCCGGATTGATAGAGCGCGACTTGGGCATTTCGCGTGCGCGGACTGAGGCCGCCCATGACCACTGCGCAGCCGCCTTTCTGTCGCCGAAGAACCTCGGCGATGGCATAGACTCTATCCGCGCTGAACCCGACTATGGCCGAACGTTTTGGCAGTTTGGTGATCTTCTTTTGCCCGGCATAAGACAGGGTTGAAAACCGCTCACGAATGTCGGTCGAGATGTCGAAATCCAACTCTCGCAAGACCTCACGCATGGTTTCTGCACCGAGCAGCAGTGTTTCTTGGGTCCCACGCGCATGCAGGATCCGATCGGTAAACACATGGCCGCGATCATCGTCCTCAGCGATCTGGATTTCGTCAACGGCCAAGAATTCCACGGAAATATCCTGGGGCATCGATTCGACGGTGCAGACCCAATAGCGCGCGCGGTCTGGAACGATCCGTTCTTCCCCAGTGATCAGAGCGACAGCCCGCTCTCCTTTGGCGGCAACGACGCGGTCATAGACCTCGCGCGCCAATAGGCGAAGGGGCAACCCAATCATGCCAGTGGCATGGCCCATCATGCGCTCTAAGGCGTAATGGGTTTTACCGGTATTGGTGGGGCCAAGGATGGCTTTTAAGACGGCCATGATGCGCGTTTATGTGGGAGAGATTGGGGAAAAGGCTAGGCTTTAGGACAGCGTTCGGGTCGGTCTATATGTGTATCGACCAAATTTCCATTCTCATCTTCGATTTTAAATTGGTCGACCCAGTCCTGCGTGCGCTCTAGCGGCGCGAAATCGCTGGCGATGTAGAGCTTGAGCTCACGCCGGAGCGGACAGCCATTGGAACGATGGCCGAGATCTACGCCGATCTCGCCGTCTGGAGTCCATGTTACAAAATCAGCCTTAATGCGCGGACGGGAGTTGGAGCGATAGCTTGCCACGAGGACGCGACTGCTATCAAAATCCGCTAAGTCCGGGCCTTCAGAAAAGCTTTTCGGACCGTCATTATACCGCCAGACCATCATCGGCGTTGCCAAGCTGTCGCGCAGATAATAGTCGAGCCCGTGCCAAATCTCGCGTTCATCCAATAGAATGGCTGAGGGTTGCAGCCGTTCAATTTCTCGCGCCATTTGCTGCGAGAATTCTTCCCAGCCGCGGACCCGTTTGAAGTCATTGTCCCGGCCAATCGCCGCACTCCAGCTTGGCGGTGCCATGGCGAGCGTGATCGCCAAGACCGCGACAGCCGCCTGCAAGCCAATCCCTGCCCAGTATGGAATGCGCCAGGATTTGGCGCGGATTAAAAAGCCGCCCAGAAAGACACTGGCGGCCGGATAAGCCGTCGCTGCCCAATTGGCATGTGCTCGAGACAGCACCGCTTGGAACGCGATAATGATGAGAACGGGAATGATAAAACAGGCAAGCCAATTCTCTTTGGCGCGCTGGGCATGGCTGGCATCGCCAATGTCTTCCAGCTTTGCGCGCGGCCGTAAAATGGCGATCCCGACAAGCAGGGCAATGAAACTGATCGGGCCAAAAACACCCATCTGATCGCCTAAGAACCTTGGGAAGTTTTCAAGATTGAACAGCTGTCCGCCCAGATTGGCATTGTCTACTGTATGGCCGACGGTTTGAAACTCATTCGCGGCGTTCCATGCGAGATGCGGGGCGACAACCGCGAGCGCGATCACCCCCATTGCGGCGCCTTTTGCACTCAACACCGCTTTGCGCGTCGCCGGATCGATGAGACTGGTCAGCGCAATCCCGATGGCAAAATAGAGCATTGCATATTTCGACAGAAACCCAGCCCCGATTGCGAGCCCTAAGAGGACCACTCCCCCCCATCCCAAATCGGCCTCGCGCAAACACCAAAGCAGATAGAGGGCAAGCGCCCAAAACGGAAAGAGAACGCCGTCGGTCGACATCACCCCAGACGACAAAACGACCCCAGGCATCAAGGAATAGGTGATCACGGTGAAGAGACCGGCAAGACTTCCAAACATGCGCCGCGCGAGGAGGAACAGTAAGACCGAAGCGATACCATGAAAGATTGGCGCGAGGAGCCGGATGGCCCATTCCGAATCGCCAAAGACCGCGGTCGATGCGTAAATCATCCAAGCAATCATTGGAGGCTTTGAGTAATAGCCCCAATCGAGCGCCTGCCCCCACCGCCAATACTGTGCTTCATCAGCATAGAGCTCGAGCGGAGAGGCCACGACCAGGACCAGTCGTATCGCGAGAAGGCCCATGATCATAAAGATCGCAAGCTTAGAATATTGATCCGCCAAGAGCGTTTTAAGAAGCATGACCTTCCCTTAATCAGGATGGACAGCGACATAAACCCTTCGTCGCACGTGTGGCTTATTTGCAATGAAAAAAAGTTGAGTCACAGGATTCACAGACCTCTTACATAACTGTCACATTTCTGTGACCCGCCCCTCATAAGGCCAGCGTCAGTAGTGCATCGGGTCATCCTGCCCGGCCTGCTTTTGTGGCAAATTGAGGGGAAACTCATGTCCAATTGGAAACTTCTTAGTGGGGTCGCGGCCGCTTCGATGATGACCGCAGCGATTATCGCTCCGGCCGAAGCTCAGGTGACGACCTCTGGTGTGCGGGGCTCAGTGACCTCGCCTGATGGAGCCCCCGTCGCGGGCGCAACCGTCACGCTTATCGATACGCGGACCGGGTTTACCCGTGAGCTCGTATCTTCTGGCACGGGCGCATTTACCGCGCGCGGTATGAATGTTGGCGGTCCTTACCGGGTTGAGGTCAGCGCCGACGGCCAGCAGAGCTTCGCGCTCGAAGGTGTCTTTGTCGATCTCGGTGAAGTCACAGATCTTAATCTACGCTTCCCAGCTGCAGAAGCCGACCGCACGCTCGAGACCGTGGTCGTCACCGCATCTGCCGATTCCATCATCCAAACAGCAATCGGCCCATCGTCTTCTTTCACCCTCGAAGACCTTCAAAACTCTCCCGCCATTAACCGCGACTTGAAAGACATTGTCCGGACAGACGCTCGGGTTTTCCTCGACCTTGCAAACGATGATGGCATTCAGTGCGGTGGTGCAAGCCCTCGCTTTAACAGCCTGACCGTTGATGGCGTTGGCCTCAATGACGGGTTCGGTTTGAACGATAATGGCTACCCAACACAGCGCAGCTCGTTCCCGTTTGACGCCATTCAGAACGTTTCCGTTGAACTGGCGCCGTATGACGTAAACTACGGCACGTTCACGGCGTGTAACATCAACGCTGTGACCAAATCAGGGACGAACGAGTTCACCGGCTCGCTCTTCTTCGATTACACCGACAATGAGCTGCAAGGCGACACGCTGTCTGGCCAGAAAATTGATCGTCCAAAATTCGTAGAACGCCGTCGCGGCGGCTCGATTGGCGGCCCAATCATCGAAGACAAGCTGTTCTTCTTCGGATCTTACGAAAAGTTTGAAGGCTTTGACATTTTCGACCGTGGCCCAATCGGTTCGGGCGCTGGTCGTGAAGTCGAAGATTTCACACAAGCTGACTTTGATCGCATTCGCCAAATCGCCATGGACGTTTATGATTACGATCCCGGCGGCGTTCCCGGCGCAGAGCCGACGAGCGACGAAAAATACTTGCTTCGCTTGGACTGGAACATCTCCAACAATCACCGTGCCACTGCGACTTATCTCTACAATGAGAGTATTTCGCTCCAGGAATCTGATGGCGACGATGATGAGTTTGAGTACTTCAACCACCTCTACGGACGCGGTGCAGAGCTGAAAGCTTACTCCGCTGCGGTTTACTCCGACTGGACACCAAACCTGTCTACAGAGTTCCGTTATTCTCTGAACGAAGTTGACTTCACGCAAGCTTCAATCGCTGGAACAGACTTTGGTGAAGTCCAAGTCGAAGTTGGCGGAAGCACGATCTATCTCGGTGCAGACGATAGCCGTCACTCGAACGATCTGAATTATGAAGTCGAAACGCTTCGCGGTGTTGCCAACTATAACTGGAACAACCACCTGATCACGGTTGGTGCAGAGCGCATCGGATACGACATTTTCAACCTGTTCGCTCAGCACACTGAAGGACAGTGGGAATTCGACTCCATCGATGATTTCGAGAATGGCGTCCTTGAGACCTTCTTCTACGGAAACGCCGCCTCAGGTAATCCAGAAGATACCTCGCAGCAATTCACCTACGAGATCAACACGCTGTTCATTCAGGACGAATTCGAGTTCGAGAATGGCATTCAGCTGACCGCTGGTCTTCGCTACGATTTTTACACCTCAGACGACCAACCTCGTTTGAACGAAAACTTCGTCGCACGTAACGGGTTCGCCAACACAGCGACCTTTGACGGTGAAAGCTTGCTGCAACCGCGTCTCGGTTTCTCTTGGGACTATAATGACCAGCTGTCTCTGCGCGGTGGTGTCGGCCTCTACTCTGGCGGTAACCCAAACGTTTGGCTGTCTAACAGCTTCTCGAATGATGGTATCTCCAACATCCAGCAAAACTCTTTCGCATTGCCGCTCCCAGGCAATCTGCTGGATGGCTCGGTTACCTTCCTCAATGATGAAGGCGGCCAAGGTCGACCAATCTACGGCATCCCATCTGAGTATGTAGATGCTGTCGAGAATGGGTCTGCGAACTCAACTGTAAACGCCATCGATCCAAACATCGAAATTCCTTCGAACTGGAAGTACTCCGCTGGCTTTACATATGACTTCGCTCTGCCGAATGGCCTGGGTGATGGCTATGTCTTCAATGGCGACATCCTCTACACGGACATCGAATCTAGCTTCGCCGTGCAGGACATTTCACGTGTGACAACGACGAACGCCCCAGACGGTCGTCCGATCTACACGCCAACCTTTGGTAGCCGGACGAATGACTTCCTGCTGACCAATGGCGCGGAAGGATCTGAACTGGTTGTGTCTGCATCTTTGGCGAAATCATATGATGATATCGGCAAATGGGCGGACAGCTTGGATTGGTCTATCGGATACGCCTATACGCAGGCTGAAAACTCTGCGTCTCAGGTCTCTGCGATTGCCTTCTCTAACTATACAGGCACCGCGACCACCGATCCGAACAACCTGCCGGTCACCACATCTAACTATGAAATCCCACACCGCTGGACCATGCGTGTCAGCTGGAAGAAAGATTTCTGGGAAGGTTATACGACCACAGCAACGCTCTTCGGTCAGGCTTATCAGGGCCCTCCATTCTCCTACACCTTCGGTCGGGACTCTTCCGACGTGTTTGGTGACGTGAATGACTTCCGGAACCTGCTTTACGTGCCGACTGGTGTTGACGATCCACTCGTGGAGTTCGCTCCAGGGTTCGATACCGAGGCCTTCTTCGATTATGTCGATACGCGCGGTCTTCAGCGCGGCGCGATTACGGGTCGTAACGATCAGGACGGCCAGTGGACCAACCAGTTCGACCTTTACCTCGAGCAGGAATTCCCAGGCGTGAAACCAAACCATCGCACGATCGGTTTTGTTACGGTTGAGAATATCGGCAACTTGATCAACGATGATTGGGGTCAGGTCTATGAAGCAAGCTTCTTCCAGACGACCAGCATCGTGGACATCGCAGACTCGCTGAACGCTAACGGACAATATGTCTATGAGACCTTCCGTAATCGCAATCCTGAGTCGCGGATCACGGACCAGTCCTTCTGGAACCTGCGTCTTGGCGTTCGTTACGAATTCTAAGTCCGCTTAGACACTTCAACTCGAAAGGGCGGTGCAGAAGGCGCCGCCCTTTTTCTTTGTGGTTTTCAAATCCGTGTGGCAAAGGCGCGTCCATGAGCGACACGGCCCTCTTTCTTCCCCCCGAATGGGCACCACAGGCAGCCGTCTGGGTCGGCTGGCCGCATTCGCGAGGCGAGTGGTGCACGGCCTTTGAGGGCGCGCGAGAGGAGATTGCAGGCTTTGTCCGGACCCTCTGCCGCGTGACGCCAGTGCAGATCGCGTGCGGCGCGCGGGAGGCCTATAGCAGCGCCTGGCTTGCGCTCGAACCTGAATGCCAAGCGCGCCGAGTAAACCTCCATACGCTTCCTGCCGGCGACATCTGGCTGCGCGATACGGGACCGATTATCGTCCTTCGCGACGTCGAGGCCTGTGCCTTGTCGTTCGAGTTTAACGGCTGGGGCGGCAAATATGTTATGGGCGGAGACACGATGACCGCCAGCGGCATCGCTTCGGTCGAACAGCTCCAATTGCGTAAGCATAGCTTTGTCTTAGAAGGCGGCGCCGTGGAATGGGATGGTGCTGGCCGCTTGATAACAACCCGGCAATGCGTCTTGAACCCGAACCGCAATCCAGACTGGACCGAAGCCACCGCAGAGGCTGCGCTAGAAAACGCTTTTCGTGTCGACCAAATCATCTGGCTGGACGATGGTCTGCTCAATGATCACACCGATGGTCATGTCGACAATATTGCGCGTTTCATTGGGCCGGGTCGCGTCCTTTGTCAGACCCCGTCAGGCGCAGATGACCCAAACACAGACACACTCCGCGCCATCGACCAGGCCCTGCGCGCAACGGGTCTGCTCGTGGAGACGCTTCCGTCTCCTGGCCGGATCGTGGATGAAGACGGCAACGTACTCCCTGCGAGCCACATGAATTTCCTGATCAGCAATGGGCACGTCTTTCTACCCACCTATGACGAGACCTATGCGTCCGCCGCAGCCGTGAAGCTTGAACAGCTGATGCCGGACCACAAGATTGTCCCTCTCCCGGCACGACATATCCTCGCCGGGGGCGGCGCCTTTCATTGTATGACCCAACAAGTCCCAGACTTTGAGGAACGAACCCCATGACCCGAACGCTCCGAGTTGCGGCCTTACAGTTTGCAATGGCCAAAGGTGACCTTTCCGAGAACATCGCACGGGCAAGCACCCTGATTGAGCAGGCCGCAGAGGCAGGCGCGGAGATCATCCTACCGCCGGAATTGTTCAGCGATCACTATTTCTGCAAAACCCAAGAGGAAGCGCATTTTGCCTCCGCCTATGCCTGGGCAGAGCATCCAGCCGTGATCGAAATGCAAAAGCTCGCCAAAGCGCATTCGGTTGTGATCCCGGTTTCTATCTTCGAGAAGGATGGTCCGGAATATTTCAACTCTGTCGTCATGATTGACGCGGATGGCAGCGCGCTCGGCGTCTATCGCAAGAGCCACATTCCAGACGGGCCCGGCTATCAAGAGAAGTTCTATTTCCGACCAGGCAATACCGGCTTCAAAGTCTGGAGCACGAAAAAAGGAAAGATCGGCGTCGGCATTTGTTGGGACCAATGGTTCCCAGAAGCCGCGCGCGCGATGGCATTGATGGGGGCTGACCTCCTGCTTTACCCAACCGCGATCGGCGCCGAGCCGCAGGATCAGAGCTTAGACACAGCGGCCCGCTGGCGCCGCGCCATGCAAGGCCATGCGGTGAGCAATGTGATCCCGGTGGTGGCGGCAAATCGCGTCGGCAACGAGGACGGGCAGGTCTTTTACGGAACCAGTTTCATCGCCGATCACACGGGCGAGATCGTCACAGATCTAAACCGGACAGAGACGGGGATCATTCATGGCAGCTTCGATCTTGATGAAATTGATCAAGACCGCGCCGCTTGGGGTTTCTTCCGCGATCGTCGCACCGACCTCTATGACGTGTTGACCTGAGCGGCAAAACCAGGTGCATCCTCAATCGCAATAGGCTAGGGCGAAAGAATGGATCAGTTTCTGCTCATTCCAGTGACTTCATTGCTGATTGCTGGGAACGTGATTGCCAGTCTGATCGCGCTCTCCAATCCGAAATTTCTTGATCGCAATCTATTTCACGTTGGCCCCATTCTAGAGCGTAAGGAATGGCACCGCATGGTCACTAGCGGTTTCCTGCATGGCGGCATGCTGCACCTCTTCGTGAACATGTATGTCCTGTTTATGTTTGGCGGCTTCGTCGAACGGGTCATGGGCCCCGTCGCCTATATTATCGTCTATTTCGCGGCCTTGCTGGGCGGAAATGCCTGGGCGCTTTTAGAGAATAAAACCAAGCCCAACTATCGCGCGCTCGGGGCCTCTGGCGCGACATCGGGGATTGTCATGGCCTTTATCCTGTTTCGGCCGTTTGAACCGCTAATGATCTTCCCTATTCCCTTCTTCATGCCGGCGGTCATTCTCGGTCTCTTATTTGTGGTAGGCAGCGCCATCTTGGCGCAGCGCGAGAACAAATCGATCGGCCATGAGGCGCACCTTGGCGGCGCGCTGGCGGGCATCCTCGCCACGATTTTGGTTCAGCCGGGCGCGCTCTCGAACTTCTCGACAGAGATCGCACGCGCGCTTGGAGGCAGCTGATTTGGGGCGGGTCACCGACATTCTCTCTGAAAGAATTGAGGCGGGGCAACTCAGCCGCGATCCCGCTCAGATTGCCGCTGCAGAGAAACTCGATGATCTTCTCTCGCGCCTGGAAAAGGGCGGAAAAGGCGGATGGTTTTCCAAACCAAAAGCCGTCCAAGGCCTCTATCTTTGGGGCGGTGTTGGACGTGGGAAATCCATGCTCATGGACCTCTTTTTCGCTGAAGCGCCCGTCAAAGCGATTCGGGTCCACTTCCATGAATTCATGGGCCGCGTGCAGGATCAGTTGAATATTGCGCGTAAGAGGCGAGACGTTTCCAACCCGATCTTCCCTGTGGCGAAACAATTCGCCTCCGAAGCGAAGCTGATTTGCTTTGACGAGTTCCAAGTCACCCAAATCGCCGATGCGATGATCTTGGCGGGCCTCTTTGAGGACCTGTTCAAACGCGGCGTGACGGTCGTTGCGACCTCAAACCGCCATCCGGATGAGCTCTACAAGAACGGCTTGAACCGCCACCTCTTCCTTCCTTTTATCGATTTGCTCAAAGACCAGAGCGACGTGTTTGAATTGGCCTCCGAACGCGATTATCGGCTTGAGCGCCTCACGGAAGCCCCCGTTTGGTACGCAGACGGCACCGGCACGGCAGCGCTCAACACCGCCTTTGAGCGACTGACGCTTGGCGCGGCGCCGCAAAGCTGCATGCTCACCGTTAAAGGGCGCAAGCTGCCCGTTGCACGTGAAGCAGCCGGGGTCGCGCGTTTCACATTTGAGGAGCTGTGCGCAAAACCGCTTTGGGCCGAAGACTATCGCGCCATTGCCGCCATGTTCCATACGGTATTGCTTGAAAATATTCCCGTGCTCAGTCCCGCCAAGCGCAACGAAGCTGCGCGGTTCGTCGCGCTGATCGATACGTTTTACGAAGCCAAGGTAAAGCTCGTCGCGAGCGCTGCAGCCGAGCCAGAAGTGCTCTATCCCAAAGGCGATGGAAGCTTCGAGTTTCAACGCACCGTCAGCCGCCTGCATGAAATGCGTTCGGTTGAGTATATGGCCGAGGCCCACATTGTTCCGGAAGACAAAACGTCGGCCGCGGGACCGGGCTAAACAGGGAGGGAGGAAACGTTCGGCCCGATCCCGCGGCGAGAGCGTGTACTCTCTGATCAAGTGTACGCAGCCACTGACAAGTTGGATCGAAATTAATTTCTAGCGTTGTGCCGCATTTAAAATAGTTGTGAGAGATGCATAAAAAGGAGCGTCCGTGCCCGGAAAGATCACCTTCGCCATAGCTTTTGTCGCACTCGGTTTCGGGTCGTGTAGCCCGCAGGTAACTGACTATCAGCCCGAGCACTTCTCTGCCGCGCCAGCGCTTGAACTCCTGGACGGTCTGAGCGCCGACGCGCTCAAAGGACGAGGGGTTGGAACACCGGGCAGCCAAACCGCACGCACGATGATCATCGATCGCCTCGAAGACCTGCGTGTAACGCCGATTGGAAATTCATTCGAGCATCCATTTAAGTACGGCGCCTTCGTCGATCCAGAGACTGGGGAGCCCGAGGTGCCTGACCAGGATGGGGTGAACATTATTGGCAAGATCCGAGGACGCGAGTCAGGGGGCGTAAGCCTCGTTATTACAGCCCATTATGATCATCTCGGCGTACGCGATGGCGAGATTTATAATGGCGCTGACGATAACGCGTCTGGTGTAGTCGGAGCGCTCGCAATTGCTGAAACACTTTCGAACACACCTCCAAAGCACGATACGTTCCTCGTGTTTTTAGACGCGGAAGAAGATGGGTTCGGCGGCGCACGAGCATTCATATCCAATCCTCCCATCGCCTTGGAACAAGTCGCGCTTAATCTGAACTTCGATATGATCTCGCGCGGGGACAATGGCTTGCTTTGGGCCTCCGGCACGCATCATTGGCCCGGCCTCATCCCTCACGTCAAAGCAATCGCAGAGACTGCACCTGTTCAGGTTCAACTCGGCTATGACTCAGCTGACGCACCTGACGATTGGACCCTCATGTCGGATCACGCTGTTTTCTTTCGGGCGGGAATTCCGCATCTTTATTTCGGGGTCGAAGACCATCCCGACTATCACCAACTTGGCGACGATTTCGAAAAAATCGATCAGGAGTGGTTTTTGAAATCCGTCGATACGCTCGCTTTGATGACGATGGCCATGGATGAGCAATTGCCAGAGGTCTTTGCGATGCGCCAAGCGGCGCTGGCAGAAGAATAGCTGCAATCGAACCTGATAAAATTCAAAGTGAAAACAAAGCGCGGCTTTGCAACTGATTTTCAGTCGCCTTGCAAATGCTTCGCACTATCATACGCAATTGTTTTTATTGCATTTTTTCTTGATTTTTGACGATTCTCCTCTATCTCTGCGCCCATAGGTAGTTTTACGGAGTAGCCCTCATGAAAGGCGACGCAAAAGTCATCGAGTTTCTCAATAAAGCGCTCAAAAACGAGCTGACGGCGATCAATCAGTATTTTTTGCATGCGCGCATGCTGAAGGATTGGGGCGTCAGCAAACTGGGCGAGTATGAGTACAAAGAATCCATTGAAGAGATGAACCATGCCGATTGGCTCATCGAGCGCATTCTATTTCTCGGCGGATTGCCAAACCTGCAGGACCTCGGAAAGCTCCGCATTGGCGAGAGTGTTGAGGAAATTCTGAAATGCGACCTCGCACTGGAAGAGGATGCCATTCCTTTGCTGCGCGATGCGATGGAGCATAGTGAAAAGGTTCGCGATTATGTCAGCCGCGATCTGTTCGGCAAAATCCTCCACAATGAAGAAGAGCATGTCGACTATATCGAAACGCAGTTCGAACTGATCGAGCGCATTGGCATCGAGAGCTACACGCAGCTGCAGGCAGAAGCGAACGCCCACTAGTCTATCTGCGGCGCCCGAAAGGGCGCCGCATTGCCATTTGAGGCCTAAATCTTTGCGCGTTCAAGCATGCGGTCGAACCCGGCCCAGAACTCAGCGCGCTTATCGGGTTTTTCCATCAGGATTTCGTGCATCGCGTTCTCGACCGTGATGTGCTCGGCATTGGGTAGGTGCTCGGCCACATGCGCGTGAGAGCGATTGTTGACGAGTTTCTCATCCGCAGCGCTTGCGACAAAGATTGGCACATCAATCCCCCGCAATACGGCAGGCTTTGAGATGCTCTCAAAGATATCGAGAGACGCGCCGAGCCATCCCCACGTCACGGGACCAAGCGACAGCTCCGGTGCAGCATCGGTCAAGTCGCGGTTCATCTGCCAGTGCGGCTCATCATAGGTCACGACATTGTCTTCAAACCGCTCCGGCGGGCCTGGCTTCTGCGCAAAATCGTCTGAGCGGCCCATCACCCGCATCGCCCAAATGAAGTAGCGCTGCACGCGCCCGAGCGGCAGGCCCCACATGGGCGCACAAAACGCCGCTGCTTCCACTTTGACGAGACCTTGCGCGATTGCCGCGAGTGCAATGGCGCCGCCCATAGAATGCGCGAGCGAGACATATGGGCGCGGCATTTCATCCGTCGCATCAAGCCCATTGCGAAGCGCGCCCATAAAGGTTTCGAACCGATCGACATGGCCTTTTTGCGGGTCATCCAGAAGGCGTTCAGACAGCCCCTGCCCCGGCCAGTCAATAATCAGAACGGCGAAGCCGCGTTCTTGAAGTTCGCGGGCGACTTCGAAGTATTTTTCTATGAATTCCGTACGGCCTGGGCAGACAATAGCGGTTCCGCGTGGGGTTTCGACAGTGGCTGGCGCAAGACAGGCCCGTAGCTTGCGACCGCCGACCCCGTCGAACCAAATGATCCGCGCACCGTCCGGTCTCGGATTACCGGGAACATCGACGATGCGATCTTCAGTTTGTGTCGTCATATCGTCGCCTACAAAAGAAAAGCCTCATCCCGCGTTTAGGCCGGATGAGGCTCTCAATCAAATCAATGCATGTGCAAACTTATGAGAGTTTGCTCATGATGCTTTGCAGCTGCATCGCAACAGACATGTCTCCGAGGACTTTCAGTTTGCCCTGCATGAACGCCATGGTTGGGTCGAGCTGTCCGGCGGCGAGCTTCGTGAAGTCTTCCCAGTCAACTTTGACGGTCGCATCTGCTTCTGCATCATCATTGTTCGCCACGCCCGCGGCGCCATCGATGAAGAGTTTGCCGATATCACCAAAGTCGAATTTGACTTTCTTTGCGAAACCGCTGTCTCCGCCGGCAACTGCTTCAGCTGCTTTGGATGTGAGTTCTGCGAGATCCATATGGAAGCCCTCCTGTAATATGCTCCTGGTGTTGATAAAGCAGGACTGATCGGCCTCGGCAAGGGTGACGTTGACGTTAACTGCCGCACTTTGAATTTCTTTGCGAAATTTCCCATCAGATTTGCGCTTGACCCTCCGCCGCGGAAGGTTTCGAAACAAAGCCATGTCTTGGGAAAAGTCGATTGAAGAACTGCGCCGTCGCGCACGATTGGCGGAGAATATGGGGGGCGAAGAACCGGTCTCGCGCCAAAAGGGACGTGGCAAGCTCACCGTCAGGGAGCGGGTTGCGTTTCTGGCCGACCCGGGGAGCTTTCACGAAATTGGCAAGATTGCCGGACGCGCCACCTATAATGAGGATGAAGAGCTTGAAGACTTCATGGCCTCGAACTCCGTTGTTGGACGCGCGACCCTGAACCAACGTCCCGTCTTTATCTTAGGCGACGATTTTACGGTCCGCGGCGGCGCTGCAGACGCATCGATCAGGGGCAAACTCCTGATCGCGCTGAAACAGTCTCAAGAGTATCGCATGCCATTGGTCCAACTGATTGATGGCACTGGCGGTGGCGGCTCGATCAAAATGTTCGAGCAGGATCCGCGCACTTACATTCCAGAAACCCCAGGTTGGGAGTTTGTCGTCTCTGGCATGAGCGAAGTGCCTTATGTCTCACTTGGTCTCGGACCGTGCGCTGGCATGGGCGCGGGCCGGCTTGCGGCCAGTCATTTCTCCGTGCTCGTGAAAGAGCTTTCTCAGGTCTTTGTGGCCGGCCCTCCTGTCACCCGCGCGCTCGGCGAAGACGTCACCAAGGAAGAGCTCGGCGGATGGCAAATTCAAGCCCGTAACGGCACGGTGGATGCTGTCGTTGCAACCGAAGCCGAGGCCTTTGAAACGGCGCGGCAATTCTTGTCCTACCTACCCTCTTCTGTACACGAGCTGCCCCCCATCATCGCGCCAACCGATGATCCAAAGCGCAAAGAAGAAGAGCTCATCTCCATCGTCCCCACCGATGGCAAGACGCCGTATAAGCCCCGTAAAATCATCGCCGCGACCGTCGACAAAGACAGTTTCTTCGAAATTGGCGAACAATGGGGGCGCGGGATCGTGACCGGCTTTGCCCGTGTCGATGGCCACCCGGTCGGCATCCTTGCCGGTGACCCCTTCTTCCTCGATGGAGCGTGGACGGCAGATGTCTGCGACAAGGTCACACGACACATGGATCTCTGCTCGACCTTCCACCTGCCGGTCATCCATTTTGTCGATTGCCCCGGCTTTGCGAGCGGCGTCCGGCACGAGACCGAAGGCGTCACCCGCAAAGGCGTACGGGCAATGGCCGCCGTCTATCAAGCAACGGTGCCGATCTGCGCCGTGGTGATCCGCAAAGCTTATGGCCTGGCTGGAAGTGCCATGTTCAATCCATCCAAAGCCAAATGGCGCTATTGCTGGCCAAGCGGCGATTGGGGGAGCCTCCCCATGGCAGGCGGCATTGAAGCGGCCTATCGCAAAGAGATCCTCGAGGCCGAGGACAAAGAGGCATATCTCAAGAGCCTTTATAAGCGCTTCGATGCCATCGCCTCTCCGTTCCGAACGGCAGAGGCCTTTTTTGCAGAAGAGATTATCGACCCACGGGATACGCGCCCACTCTTGGTCGACTTCGTGCACCATGCGTGGCGGACCTTGGAGACCGGGCGAACGAGCTTTGCGCCTCGGCCATAAACGGACTTCACCCTCTGAGGCTCTCATCCTGAGCGAAGTCGAAGGATAGGGTACCGTGCTGGATCTTAGCACTCGCTTACGCACGCGCATTCATTTTCTAAATTCGATCCACTGAACTCGCATTCGTTGTCGCTCGCGCATTCAAATCCTATTTTTGATCCACTGGATCAAAAATTTTGCTTTGCAAACTGGATTTGAATGGTGCCCAAGAGAGGACTCGAACCTCCACGACCGTAAGATCACTACGACCTGAACGTAGCGCGTCTACCAATTCCGCCACTTGGGCACGGAAAACGGAACCGGCGCTATAGCGGGCAAAGCCGGGCAGCGTCAATCACGTTCTGCTGGGCGGGGTGTTTTTCCTGCTCTATTGAGACGTCACCTCGCAGGG
>JBCBDI010000015.1:0-20236 GCA_038529885.1 Pseudomonadota bacterium | reverse complement strand
CGATTGCGAGTGGCCAATCTTGCGTTGGGAAGGCATCCGTCAGCGGCGCTTTGACGGTGCCGGTGAGGCTGACTTCGCGTTCCCCGGCTGCGCCTCGAATGCATCCGCGCCAGGCGGTCGGTGTGAAGAGGTCGTCAACATCGCTTTGCCGGCTGGCGCTCTGTCCCGTGAATGGGTTTTGCACATGACGCCATGGATGGACGGTTGGCGCTAACGGGACCGTCTGATTGCCATAGGATGGCGGTAGGGCGGCCGTATTCGGCGCAGAGCTCGGCGTCGCAATGGGCTCGCTCATAATATTGACCGTGGTCGCCCAGGGCACGACTGAGACTTTGATGCTCTCATGACCGTAACGGTCGAACAGAGAATTGGTGAAGTTCACTGCCGCCTCACGCATGAGCGTCATGCGGTTTGAATTGAACTTCGATGTGGAATTATCGAGGATCAGAGCAATCTCTAAGCGCTTATTGCCGCCAATTGCAGCCTGTGCAGAGGCGGCAAGCTTTGTTGTGCTGCGATTGAGGACCCCGCCAAACAGGTTCTTCATGACCGTGGAGGCGCTGGCGTCCACGGTGCCTGCCGCTTCATCAAAATTGAAGACTATGATAGGCGCGGCATCGCGCAGCCCGAATTCATTGTGATTGCGTTCAAACATGGCCGTGCCAGCGGTGCGGGCCGCGGCTTCACGTGCGGTGCGGTCCAAAGACGGGTCCGCGTAATAGGATTTCGCCGCCATCAACACAGCCGAGTCCAGCGAATGCTGGAGCTGCGCTTTGCTGTTAAAGGCGCGCTGGCCATCGACCGCAAAGCCAATGGCTGCGACGACCGGCACCAAGAAAAGCGCGAACATCATCAGGACATTGCCGCCCGAGTGGTGCAGGAATCTGTGTAACGCCCTCATCGGGCAAAATTTAAATTTGGCGGGTCAAGGGCCTGCTAAGTCAGCCGGTTGAATTTGACCGAATTCTTGAACGCTTTGGCGACTAAAAGGGCACCCCATCATCGCTTTCGCCAGGTCCGCCAGGGATCAGGCTGGCAAAGTCGAAGACGCGCGGATCATGTAAATGGCTGGGCCGGACCGTGGCCAGAGCATGTGCCATTACTTGGCGCGTGCCGGGCTTGCGCCGTTCCCAATCGTCGAGCATTTGCTTCATGGCGACCCGTTGCAAGCCGTCCTGCGATCCGCAGAGATTGCAAGGAATGATCGGGAATTCCATGGCGGTAGAGAATTTCTCCAGATCCGCTTCGGCACTGGTAATTAACGGCCGCAGAACCATCACATCGCCCTCATCATTGAGGAGCTTAGGCGGCATCGCCGCCAACCGCCCGCCATGAACAAGGTTCATCATGAAGGTCTCAAGCGCATCATCGCGGTGATGGCCGAGGACGATGGCATCGCAGCCTTCTTCGCGGGCGATGCGATAGAGAATGCCTCGTCGCAAGCGCGAGCAGAGCGCGCAGAATGTACGGTCTTCAGAGATTTTGTCGGTAACGATCGAGTAGGTGTCTTCGGTCTCGATGCGATAGTCGACGCCGACTTTGTCGAGCCATTCTGGCAAAACATGTTTCGGGAAGCCCGGTTGGCACTGATCGAGATTGCAGGCGAGCAAATCCACGGGCAGCGCGCCTTGCCACTGCAGATCGAGCAGCACGCTTAGCAATCCATAACTGTCTTTGCCGCCCGATAAGCAGACGAGCCATTTCGGCCGCTTTTCAGCGCTGCGATCGATGAGGCCATATTCATCAATTACTTGCAGCGCGTTGCGCGCCAGGCGTTTGCGCAGCTTCTTAAAGCTGACGCTTTTCGGCACGTCGGCAAAGATCGGGGGGACGGTGGTGAAGGAGGCAGTATCCGGCATGCCTGGACCTATGCACGCGTGTGCCGCTGCGTTCAAGGTATTGGGGTTAGAGAAGAAACTCGATCGCGCGGGCTAGTGGACTTTACTTCGTCCAATCCAGCGGAGCTGAAGTTGCAAATGGCAGCATGACATTGTGAACCTTGCCATTGTCATAGATGAAAATCGGATATCCGCTTCCTGGCATATCGAAGCCTTCCTCAAGATTGTCGGTCGAAATAATCGCGATTTGCTTGCCGTCTGGGGAGTAACTCAAGCCAGCTAGCGGATGCCCGTGCTGGTGAATGCGTTTCGCTTTGCCCGAAGATAGCGGCATCTCGAACAATTGCCCATTGAAGATAAATGCCAGCTCGTCTTTCTTTGGATGAGCGTCCATGGCCGAAACCACATCTCGCAAGCGTCCATCGTCAATCCGTTTCGTCGCGCTCATAGCCTTGTTCGCTTCGAAGATGCCGTACCCGACATCGCCGCCGCGCCCAGCGAGAAGAAGACGTCCATTTCGAGTCCAAGTCGCCGGGCCCATATCACGGAATTCGGCCTGCAATTCTCCGTTGAGATTATAGACTTGTGTCGCGGTATAGAGATTTAAACCCGCTATGCGATCCAGGCCGTAGGGGTCGTTTTCTGCGTCATACTCACCGCCCACCTGAAAGTTTGTGATCGCGATCAGCTCTCCATCTGGGCTGATTGCGGGCCATCGATAGTCTTCTTCCGTGATGGTTTCGCGCTCGATGCATTCGGCGATCGGATTGGTGAAGCCGTCAGGATCGGTTACCGCAACCCGTACACTTAGCGGATTGCAAAAATCGACATAAGCGATCGTCTCACCCTCAACAGCCGGGCGAATTCCACTGGAAACCACGCGGTACTTTTTCGATTTCAGATTGAGCGCCATCGCGCGCGGCGCTTCTAAAGGGTCGACATAGGTAAAATAGAGGGTTCCAGACAGGTTTTTGCTGGTTGTAACACTGCCTTGCGTCACCGCTTCCGTAGCCTGGGTGCCGGAAAGCTCTTCTGTCATCGGAGTGCTGTCGCCACACGCAGATATCATGATCACGCCCGCAAGAGCGGGCGAAATAAGTAAGCGCATAATTATCCCCTTTTATGGCACTACGTGCGCCACAGTCTAAACCCGAGATAGGATTTGTCAGCCGGTTTCAGCGTCTATTTTGGGGTGATCTAAGTCGCGGCGCTGGTATTTGCTTAAATCGCCTTGGTCCAAGTCCATCAGGACCCAAACCAAACGCTAAGTTCCCTTAAGCCGCTTTCCCGCTTTTGCCGTAATAGTCGCGGGCGCTCATTGATTTCTTTTCCGAGCGGGCTTTGTCGACGGACTTCACCTCGGCAGAGGGTTTTTTGCGGTCGTTCAAGCCGTAATACTCTTTCGCGCTCATCCAGCCTTTGCGGAGGCTCGAATGGTTTGGCGCATCTTCAGATGTACGGGGCTTCAGCATATTATTCAGCTTCGGCTTATAGCGCCGGATCAGGTCTTCCTCGACCTTTTGGCGTTTGTCCTCGGATCGGATGCACAGATAATGGCGCTCTGATGCGCCCTTTTTGCGGGCCTCGTCCCAGCGCTCATGACCATCTAAGCGGCTCTGCAGATTGGAGGCTTTGCCGATATAGATCGGCTTTAGGAAGAAAAAGGCGGTGCGGCGGACCATGACATAGATACCGCCGGCATCTGGCAGGGCTTCAATCGTCTTGGTGATTTTAAACCGGTAGCGCCGGTTCGTTTCACCACGCCATACATGCCATCCATAAGGGATCATCGACCATCTCCAACCAATAAAGGTTAATAAAAACGCCTAATTGGTTAAGGTTTCGCTAAGCATAGCGCGTCGCACCGGCTCGAAACTGGTGCGGTGGATGGGGCAGGGGCCGTAACGTTTCAAGGCCTCCGCATGCGCCGCGGTGCCGTAGCCTTTGTGACCGCCAAACCCATAGGCAGGGAACTCAGCGCAATAGGCCTGCATCAGGCGGTCTCGTTCGGTTTTGGCGAGGATTGAGGCCGCTGAAATAGCGGGTTCTTTCAGATCTCCCTTGATGATCGCTTCGGCTGGCGCCGGCAGTCCCTGTGGCAAAGCATTGCCATCCACTAGAATTTGCGTCGGCGTGATCCCAAGGCCCGCAATCGCGCGGGTCATCGCCAGGAAAGTCGCTTCGCGAATATTGAGCTGGTCAATCTCGTCTGGCTCAGCATGCGCGACGCACCAATAGGCGGCTTTGTCTTTAATCTCAGGTTCAAGGGCGAAGCGTTTCTTTTCGCTGATTTTTTTGGAGTCTGTCAGGCCGTGGATCGGTTGAGCAGGGTCCAAGATCACCGCCGCCGCGGTGACTGGTCCGGCCCAAGGGCCACGTCCAGCCTCGTCTACGCCGCAGATCAGGTCTATGTGTGTCATGGCTATAGACATGAATGATTCTAAGAGGATGCGCCATGACAGACCCGTATGTGATTGAGATGAGCGAAACCGGCGGGGTTGAGGTCTTGAAAAAAGTCGCGCGCGAGCCGCGTGCTCCAAAAACCGGCCAAGCGCTTGTCCGCCAGAGCGCCTCCGGGCTAAACTTTATCGACACGTATCACAGAACAGGCCTCTATCCGGTCAAACTGCCTTTCGTGCCAGGTTCTGAAGGCGCAGGGGTGATCGAAGCCGTGGGCGAGGGCGTCACCGAGGTGTCGGTCGGTGACCGCGTCGCTTATCTTGGGGGCGGGACTTATTCGACGCACTATACCGGCCCTGCCGCGAGCATGCTGAAACTGCCAGATCAAGTCAGCGAGGAAGAGGCAGCGGCCGTGCTCTTGAAAGGGCTAACGGCCTGGATGCTTTTGTTTGAAGTGCGCCGGGCTTCGCCGGGCGAGACGGCGCTTGTTTGGGCACCGGTGGGCGGTGTTGGGTCTTTGCTGGTGCCATGGGCGACCTCGCTTGGGGTGCGCGTGATCGCAGTAACGTCGAGCGCCGCCAAAGCTGAGCGCGCCCTCGCGCTTGGGGCGGAACATGTCGTTTTGTCTTCTGGGGATGTGGCCGCAGAGGTCCGCGAGCTCACTGGCGGTAAGGGCGTTGATGTTTCTTATGACAGTGTCGGCAAAGCCTCTGCACAAGCCTCACTCGATAGTCTGAAATCGCGCGGATGGTGGGTGAGCTATGGCAATGCGTCTGGCCCCGCCGACCCCGTCGCGCCCGGCGTGCTCGGCGCGAAGGGGTCGCTTGTTTTGACCCGGCCCGGCCTCTTCCACTTCATCTCTGACCCAGACAGCCTACGCCGGGGCGCAGCGGCTCTATTCGGCGCGCTCCGTGCGGGCACAATCAAAGCACATGTTGGGCAGACGTTTGCACTGAGTGACGTCGCCAAAGCACATGAAGCGATCGAAAGCGGTCAGACCGTCGGCGCGACTTTGCTGAAGCCCTAAGAGAGGCTCGCCAAATGCGCGACGAGCAATCCCGCCAGCGCGAGTGATGAGAGCAACGTAAACCCAGCGCCCAGCATGCGCGAATAGACAAACCAGGCGCGGCCGCCCTTGGCGTCAACCAAGTGTGATCCTGCTGATGAGGAAAACCCGATCACATGGAACAAACGTGCGGCTGCAAAGACAATGGCAAGCACAAGGATGGTGCTCGTTTGACCCGCTAGGATTTCATAGATTGCCAACACGGTCAGGAAGATCGGGGCGTATTCCGTCATATTGGCATGACGACGGACCCGGCGCTCCAGAATAATATCGTCTTCGTGTCCGACACCTTTGCGATTTCTGCCTCGATAGCCGCCCACAGATGCTGCGAGCAGCGTCTGCAGTGTGATTAAAAATGCGCCCAAATAGGCAGAGTATAACGGTAAATTTAAGTCCATGGCGGCCTCCCAGCTCTCATTTTGAGAGAGCTTAGCCGATTGGATCGAGCTCTAAAAGCAAGGCCGGGTCGATATAGAAGTCACTGCCGCGATCATCGCTGAGAGAATTGCGCCACTTCACAGCCCAATGTAGATGCGGGCCGGTTGTGCGCCCCGTATTGCCCGTCGCGCCCAAGCGGTCTCCTGCTGCGACCACGTCTCCGGGTTCAACCTCGACCGAAGACATATGCAGGAAGACTGAGACCAGGCCATCGCCATGGTCGAGGAAAACTGTGCCGCCTTCATAATAAAGGTCGGGATCGCCAAGCGTGACCGTGCCGGCTGCTGGGGCGATGATCTCAGTGCCGATTGGGGTCGCGATATCATAGCCGCGATGGACCGAGGTGCTTTCGCATGGCTCGCCATCTTTGCCGACGCCGATATATTTGCGCGCGGGTCCAAACGGGGAAGAGGCAGGGCCTGCGGACGGGCGAAGGAAGCCGGTGCGTGCGCCTTGGCCGTTATGGAAGGTCTTAAACGCAGCCTGCTTTTTGACCCAGCTGCGCCCGGCATGCGCTTTTTGTTCTTCCGTGCGGGCGTCAACTTTATCGCAATCGAGGCCCTTAATGGTGCGAAACGGATCATCGCGTTGGGCAAGCGGGATGGTTACGGGCGCCGCCCAGCCGTCTTTGTCTGTGATCAAAAGCTCAAGCGCTTCGGTGCGGCGCAGGCCAATCGTTGCCACGCCATCCTCAGCGACCGCCACTTCGCGCAACGCCTCACCTTTCGAGCCAGATACGACCAGCGTGCTGCCAGGAGGCGCCGTGCAGAAGAGGAGGCCGCCCTGAACCGCTTGTCCTGAACAAGAAATGGTCACCTGATCGGCAGCAACGGGCGCTGGCAATCCAAACCAGAACAAGCCGACCATCAACCAGTCGCGCAGAAACACTTAAGGCTGCTCCACCATGCGGCTCGCGGCCGCGGCGGCGTCGACATAGGCTTCTTGGTGATCCACACTCCAATAGCGCAATGCCGCGAGTGGGATTTTGCGACCCGTAACGGCGCAAATGACGTAATCCCCAGGACTTATCAGTTCTAGGTCAGCATCGAGATAGCGGATCTTCGCTTCTCCGGGCTGTCGGTCGGTCTTCTTAAGCATGTCTCTATAATGCCTCAGGAAAGTGACAAAATAAAGCCTACAATTGAGTCGGAAGTTTTTGCTTTGTTCTCGTGAACAAATATGGTACATATGAGTCAGTTGGCGGGCTCGGGGCCATTCTTCGCCGAGTATGATATAGACGAAAAGGAACGACTCATGTCCAAACCCAACCTACAACTCGTGGATAAGGATTCCGGCGTGGATAAGCAGAAAGCTCTCGAAACGGCACTTGCCAATATTGACCGTGCCTTTGGCAAGGGTTCAGTGATGCGCCTTGGCGAACAAAAAGCCATGGACATTGAGTCGATCCCAACAGGCTCTTTGGGCCTGGACATCGCTCTTGGCATTGGCGGCCTGCCAAAAGGCCGTGTGATTGAAATTTATGGACCGGAAAGCTCCGGTAAGACGACTTTGTCGCTGCATATTGTGGCCGAAGCACAGAAAAATGGCGGCGTTTGCGCTTTTGTTGACGCTGAACATGCGCTGGACCCGGTCTATGCGGGCAAGCTCGGGGTTGATCTGGATGATCTCTTGGTCTCGCAGCCAGATACCGGTGAGCAAGCGCTAGAAATTGCCGATACGCTGGTGCGCTCTGGCGCGATTGATGTTCTGGTCATCGACTCTGTGGCGGCACTCACGCCGCGCGCTGAGATTGAAGGCGAGATGGGCGACAGCCTACCGGGTCTGCAAGCGCGCTTGATGAGCCAAGCTTTGCGGAAGCTGACCGGATCGATCTCGAAATCCAATTGTATGGTCATCTTCATCAACCAGATCCGGATGAAGATTGGCGTTATGTTTGGTAGCCCGGAAACGACGACGGGCGGTAATGCGCTGAAATTCTATTCCTCTGTCCGGCTCGACATTCGCCGCATCGGTGCGCTCAAGGACCGTGATGAGGTGATCGGCAACCAGACCCGCGTGAAAGTGGTGAAGAATAAAGTCGCGCCGCCTTTCCGGCAGGTTGAGTTTGACATCATCTATGGCGAAGGCATTTCGAAAACCGGTGAGATCATCGATCTCGGGGTTAAATGCGAAGTGATTGATAAATCGGGCTCTTGGTATTCTTATGGTCCTGAGCGGATTGGGCAGGGGCGGGAGAAGACCCGCCAATTCTTGAAAGAGAACCCAGATATTTGCGATGAGATCGAGCTTGAAATTCGCAAACGCTCTGGCCTCTTGTCAGATGTCTTGCTGACCGAAGGCGGCGGCCCAGCTGAGGAAGCCGAAGCCGGTTAAGACCGCCCTTAGATCTCAACATATGCAACGCGCCAGCGGAAACGCTTGGCGCGTTGCTTTTATGTGCATATATCCTCCGCGAGACCTCTCAATTGGGGTGAGTCGGCAAGAGGAAGTTCAATGACGAGCGTCAACGATCTACGCGAAGCGTTTCTGTCTTATTTCGAAGGCAAAGGACATGTCCGCAAAGCCTCCGCGCCGCTCGTGCCGGAGAATGATCCGACCTTGCTCTTCGTCAATGCGGGCATGGTGCCGTTCAAAAATATCTTTACCGGCGCCGAGACGCCATTTGCGCCGCGCGCGACGACTTCGCAAAAATGCGTCCGTGCCGGCGGCAAGCACAATGATCTCGACAATGTCGGCTATACCGCGCGCCACCACACCTTCTTTGAAATGCTCGGCAATTTCTCCTTTGGAGACTATTTCAAAGACGATGCGATTGCCTTTGGCTGGGAATTGGTGACGAAAGAGCTCGGCCTGCCAGCCGACAAGCTTCTCGTGACCGTTTATGCTGAAGACGACGAAGCCGCCGCGATTTGGAAGAAAGTCGCCGGTCTGTCCGACGACCGGATCATCCGCATCGCGACCTCCGACAATTTCTGGTCCATGGGCGATACCGGCCCGTGCGGTCCTTGCTCTGAAATCTTTTATGATCATGGCCCAGACATTTGGGGCGGCCCGCCCGGAACGCCCGAAGAAGATGGCGATCGATTCATCGAGATTTGGAACCTGGTCTTCATGCAGTTCGACCAGCAAGCAGGCGGTGAGCGGGTCAGTTTGCCGAAGCCGTCCATCGATACCGGAATGGGCTTGGAGCGGATCGCAGCCGTTCTGCAAGGCGTCCACAACAACTATGAAATCGACCTATTCCAAAGCCTGATCGCGGCCGAAGAAGAGGTGTATAAGCAAAAGGCTGCCGGCGATCAGCTCGGCTCGTTCCGCGTCATTGCCGACCATTTGCGCACCTCGGCGTTCTTGGTGGCCGATGGCGTCACGCCGTCGAATGAAGGCCGCGGTTACGTCTTGCGCCGGATCATGCGCCGCGCCATGCGCCATGCTCATATTCTCGGCGCGCGTGAGCCCGGCATGCACAAGCTCGTCCCGGCGCTGATTGGTGAAATGGGCCAAGCCTTCCCCGAACTCGGCCGTGCGCAAGCTGCGATTGAAAGCGCGCTTGAGCAAGAAGAAAGCCGTTTCCAACGCACGCTCGGCCGCGGTCTTGCGCTGCTCGAAGAGGCGAGCGCCGATATGAGCGAAGGCGATACGTTGCCTGGCGAAACAGCGTTCAAGCTCTACGATACTTACGGCTTCCCGCTCGACCTGACCCAAGACATTCTACGCGGGCGCAAAATGAGCGTCGACGAAACTGGTTTCGATACGGCCATGGCGCGCCAAAAGGAAGGCTCCAAGGCGGCTGGCTTCGCCTCCGGTGACGCCGCCTCTGACGAAGTGTGGTTCCGCATTCTCGATGCGGTCGGCCCGACAGACTTCCTCGGCTATTCAGACCTCTCCGCCAAGGGCGTGGTCAAAGCGATCGTTGCGGATGGCGCACAAACGGATGGCCTGAAGGCGGGCGATCAGGCCGAGTTGGTGCTCGACCGCACGCCTTTCTATGCCGAAAGCGGCGGCCAGGCGGGCGACCACGGCGTGATTGCAACCAAATCTGCGCGCTTCATCGTACGCGATGTTCAAAAGCGCGCCGGCGACCTGCACGTGCATGTCGGCGAGCTGGTTGAAGGCACGCTTTCAAAAGACGAGACCGTCTCCTCAACCGTCAATGCGGACCGGCGCACCCGCATCATGGCCAATCACTCAGCGACGCATTTGATGCACGCGGCGCTCCGCGATGTGCTCGGCGAGCATGTCACGCAAAAAGGCTCGCTCGTCGAAGAAGAGCGCATGCGGTTCGACTTCTCGCACGGCGCCCCTGTGACGCCAGCCGAAATCGAAGCGATCGAAGATCAGGTCAATGCCGTGATCCGGCAGAACAATCCGGTCGGTGTGTCGGTCACGTCTCCTGAGAAGGCGATTGAAGCCGGCGCGTTGGCGTTGTTCGGCGAAAAATATGGCGACGAGGTGCGCGTCCTCAGCATGGGCGCTGACCTTAAAGAGGCCGACAAAGCCTACTCGGTTGAATTGTGCGGCGGCACGCATGTCGAGCGCACCGGCGATATCGGTACGTTTGTGATCCTGTCCGAAAGCGGGGTCTCAGCCGGGGTGCGCCGGATCGAAGTCGCGACAGGTGCTGAAGCCATCGCCTTCTTGCGCAGCCGCGCCCAAGTGGCCGTGGACCTTTCTGAACAGCTCAAAGTGCCGCTGAAAGACGTTGCAAAAAAGGTCTCCAGTCTCAGCGAAGACCGCAAATCCCTGGAACGCCAACTTGCGGACACCAAGCGCGCGCTCGCCATGGCGGGCGAAAGCGGGGCGCCGTCTGGCCCAGAAGACATCAATGGCGTCAACCTGATCGCCCGCGTGGCCGAGGGGGTTGGCGGCAAAGACCTCCGCGCGCTCATTGACGAAGCCAAAGCGCAAATGAAATCCGGCATCGCGGTCTTTATCGGCGTCAATGATGGCAAAGCGGCGGTAGCTGTTGGTGTGACCGAAGACCTGGTTGGTACCCATTCAGCGGTCGATTTGGTGCGCGTGGCGTCTGCGGAGGTTGGCGGCAAAGGCGGCGGCGGTCGTCCTGATATGGCGCAAGCTGGCGGACCAGACGGCGCGAATGCCGAAGCCGCATTAGAGGCTGTACGGGCAGCGCTGAAGGGGTAGCGCTATTGGCGCGCGTCGCTAACGGCTTAATGAATACCACAACGGATAGACCACGCCTTTAGCCGGGGTAGGCGTCTCTTCCGCATGCCCAAATCGCGCCCGTTTGATCGCCCGTGTCGCTTCTTTGTTGAACATCTTAGAGGTGCAATAAGACCGCACATTCTCTGGTTTGCCGTCGACGGATATGTCGAAAACAACATCGCAAGCGCCGGTGACACCACGTTCCAAAGCTCTTCTAGGATAGTCGGGAACCGGGTGTTTGCGTACATACCAACCCGAGAAGCCGGGCGCTGATTCTGCGGTTGCCGTGGCGAGCATTCTTGCCGCGAGATCGCCCTCTGAGCCGTCCAGCAATTCAAGCGGACGCTCTGGAATATAAGTGCTGTTGGCCTTGTCTCGGAATTGGTCCGCCAGTTCCATCTCACCCACACGTTCAGCGATCGCACTGGCGAAATGCATGAGCCACCAATCATTCTCATTGATCGGATCATCCGCGAGCGGCCTTAGCATATCCAGTGTGTGGGCCTCACCAGCGACCGCAAACATAGACAGCACAAGCGCGTCGCGTGAGGCGACAAAGGTGGAGGTTTGCTCTCTGACGACCGGGCGCTTTGCCAGTTCGATCAGGTCTTCGAACCGTTTCTCCACTTTGTAAGCGCTGATCAGGTAGAGAATGGTTTCATTTCGGCGCTGAGCTGAATATTGCTCAGGATGATCGAGGATGTGTTCCGCCGATGTGATTCTCGTTTCCGAGAAATGATCTCTCGCGTCTAAGAGATATGAGGCTCGATTGAGCTCGGCGACGTCTCTGCAGGTGAGATTTGGATTGGCGCGCAAATCTTGTAGCTCAGAACTTGGCGTCCCGGATCGATCTGTCTCGGACGCCTCAATCCAGTCTTCAATTGACCTTTTGACGTCGCTGTTCGTGTCTTGCACCGTGCAATCTGTGCTTTCTGGAATGGGTTCTGCGAATGTAAGAGCGGGCGCAAATAGAAGACCACACAAGATCAAAATATAGAGTCGCATATTTTTTCTGATCGCAAATATAGGCGCGGGTCAATATGAAACCTGTCAATCAAGGCGTCGTGATCCATCCCCCATCATTTAGATCATTCAATGCTCCTGCGCTTCTGACCAACTAGCGCGAGCCCCGCAAATGGAGGTCGTGTTTCAGACGTGGTCAAACGGGTTCGGCGACGATGACATAGTCATGGCCGTGGGGCAAAGCGCCTTCCGACGCAATCAGGTCCAGGGCCTGCGTCCGCAATCGCTCGCCCCGCTCAGAGAGGGCCTGAACTGTTTTCGCATCATCAACGCGTTCCAATGCCGCCAGGCTGAGATCGATCTGAGTGGACACGAAATTCGTCTTGTAGCGAATGGCGAAGCGTTTCAGCGACCGCGGGCGAAAGCCGGAGCGTGTCAATTGATCGCTCACCCATGCCGATGGATATTCGCGGTACGGCATTTCGCCGGAGAGCAATAAGCAGGCATCTCGAAAGCGGCCAATCTCCCAGACCAAACATCCAGCCGCCGTGTCAGGTCGATTGCTCGGGACATATGGCTCTGCACCGGTGAGGTATAAGACGTTGCCCGTGATGGGGCGCAGGCGGGCGAAGAGATAGGACTGAAAATAGGGGGCGAAGCCCTCCACCGCGCCAAGCAGATAATCGGCCAGCACAGTGTCATAGGTCTCACCCTTTAAGAGGTCGGCTTTTGCCCAATTGCCGAGGATGATCTTGTCGTCAGGGCGGCGCACACCTTCCGTTGCTTCCCGCACGCGTTCGGCATCTTGAGGTGCGCCCGTCACAGCGGTCCAGCGATCGGTGGCGAGAGAGGCTACCCATGAGATGGAGTGCACGCCCGTGCCCGCATCCAAGACTGTGCCCCATGGACGGCCGTCTTGCTGGCGCTCAATATACTGAAACAGCGCAGAAGGCTTTGGCTCCGCCACGGTCACCCGGTTATCGCGGACGAAGGAAAGACAGGTTCTTCGTCGCCGGTTTTCCACTGCGCGAATTTCGGCATGATTTGCTTGAACCGTTCGCTTTCAAGGTGACCTTCTAGCCAAGTTTGTAGATGCGGCAGATCGAGCGCATCGAACCAGGTGCGGTCCGTATTGGCGAATTGGCGGATGAAGGGAAAGATGGCGATATCGGCATAGCTTACGCGGGCGCCGAAGAGTTGTGGCCCATCCGCCAGTCTCGCGTTTAGTTTTTCGAGAAATTGCAAGCCCAGCGCGCGTTGGTCCTCGCGCACCACGCCTTCGTCTTCGTACCGGTTCGGGTATTTGTACCGATCCAAGGCACGCTTAAACGGGCCATCACATTCAGCGATGAGCGCGTCCATATCAGCGCGCGTACCGTGCTCTGGCGTGAGCCAAGCTTCGCCGTCATTCTGAGCCAGCGCCCAAGCCATCACGTCGAGGCTTTCCTCGATAACGCGGCCGTCTGGCTCAACGATGACCGGCACTGTGCCCTTGGGCGATGCTTCGAGCATCTCTGCAGGCTTGTCTCGCAGCACCACCTCGCGGAGCCGACATTCTACCCCAGACGCAGCAATCGCCATGCGGGCGCGCATCGCATAAGGGCAACGGCGGAAGGAATAGAGAATGGGGAGGGCATCGCTCACGCAGGCAGTTTCTTTCTCGGGGTCATAACAACATCATCGCCAATATGGGTTTCGCCGCGGGCTTTTGCGAGCCGAACTTGTTTTTGTCGTTCGCGCAGGGCCGCCATCTTGGTCTCAGAGAATGTGCCGGAGCAGCGCGGGCAGGAGACGCCTTCTTCGAAATGTGGATGCTGGCGATCTTCGGCGCTGACCGGATGGCGGCAGGCATGGCACAGTTGATACTCGCCGACTTCAAGACCATGGCCAACACTAACGCGGTCATCGAAGACAAAGCATTCGCCTTCCCAGAGGCTTTCGTCGCGCGGCACAGTTTCGAGGTATTTTAGGATCCCACCTTGCAGGTGAAAGACGTCCTCTATGCCGAGCGATTTGACGTAAGAGGTCGACTTCTCACAGCGAATACCGCCGGTGCAGAACATCGCAATCTTCGGTGTGCGGCCTTGCTTGGCGAGCTCCGCGCGGAAGGCTTCGAACCAGTCTGGGAATTCGCGGAAGGTTTCGGTCTCAGGGTCGATGGCGCCTTGGAATGTGCCGAGCGCGACTTCGTAATCATTGCGCGTGTCGATGACGACAGTGTCGGGATCGGTGATCAGCGCGTTCCAATCTTGCGGCTTCACGTAAGAGCCAACCAGGCAGGTCGGATCAGTGCCGGGCACGCCCATTGTCACGATCTCATTCTTAAGGCGCACTTTTAAGCGCAAGAACGGCATTGCCTCGGCATGGCTGTCTTTCCATTCGAGGTCGGTGCAGCCGGGCAGAGCGCAGATCGTCTGAAGAGCTTGGTCCATGGCCTCCGGCGCTCCGGCAATGGTTCCGTTTACGCCCTCGCCTGCGAGCAGAATGGTCCCTTTGATGCCGAGCTCTGAGAGCCTTTCAAACAAAGGCTCGCGCAAGGCTTCGGGATCGTCGAAGCGGACAAATTTATACAGGGCGGTGACGCGGATTTCAGACATGGCGCGAGCTTATGCCAGAAGAGCCGGTTTGAGAAAAGGCGGTGGGGCAGGGGAATGTGCAGGCTAAAAGGAAAGCCTCAACCTGAGCAAAGTCGAAGGATGAGGCTTACCTTAAGGAGGCTGCAGCCCGGCCCTCGTCCTTCGACTTCGCTCAGGATGAGGGCCTATCTTCATATTCGAACATGAATAGATCCGCCTTGCCTTCGCCCAATTCGGCCCGTATAGCGCACCCTCTCTGCCAACCTGATCAACAAGAGGAGGGGTATATGCAGATCAAAAACCAGCACCGATACCCCGATCATAACTCTTAAGATTAGGACCCTTTCCAATGGGCAATTTTAATCCGGGTCGCCGCGGCGACCCTTCGCGTACGCGTCTGCGTGCTCTCATTTTTTCAATTCAGCCGGAAAGGCTGGCAGGAGGTCTTCATGCGTGAGGACATGTTTAAAGTCATTGTTGAGCGTCCGCGCTGGGGCAGCCGCCACGGCGTGCGGTCCAAGCTGCGCTATGACAAAGTTCCAGATCGCAAGCACGCGACCGGGCGTCGTATGGTGCTTGAAGGCGAGGGCTGGACGAAATGCTTGAATGAGAACCTGGCGCCACTCAAGCGCTATCTCAACAAGCAGGTCGGTCGGCCCTGGAATAAAGTCTATAGCGAGATCTGTGAGCATCTCGACACGGGCAGCACGGTGAAACAACATGTGCGGGATCATCTCACCGATTTCATCCTCACCGATGTGACGGTTGCCTGCGATGGCAGTTTCATGGCCAGCAATCACTGGGGTCGGCCAATGGCGCCGGATCAGTGGTGGGCAAGGCTTTATGTCGATCCCAAGGATGGGCTCATCAAGCGGACGGATAAGCTGTGTCGGAAGCTAGGGCTTCGTCACTATCGCGACACGCTGCGAGAGAGCCGCAAGCGCCGTGCACAAGGTGAGCGTATCGACAATGTGCGACCGCTCACTGAGACGCGCTTCTTGGTGAAGCTCAAAGGCTGTTGGTTTCGGGTCGATACCGATCTCGTCCCTGTGGACCGTTTTGAGCGCCGCTTGATGGGGCGTGAGCTGTTCGAGCAGCTACGTCTCGGGGCTGGCAGTGAGCCGACTGGATGGCGAGTGATCGCCAAGCATCAGCTCTCAAAGAAAGAGCTGAAGGCGCACAAGCTTAGCAATGGCTGATGGGAAGCGGGGTGAGCGGTAGGCTTGCCCCGCTTATCCTTGAGTGCATTAGCCCTCATCCTGAGCGAAGTCGAAGGGCGAGGGCGATGCAGACCAGAACCACATCCTTCGACTTCGCTCAGGATGAGCAAGGGGTTGATATTTACAAACCCAAACTCGCTAATACGGTTTCTGTATCGGCACCGAGTGTTGGCGGATCGAAGGCGACGTCGGCGGGCGTCGCGCTGAATTCGACCGGGTGTTTCATGCTGCGATAGTCGCCAGCCTTTGGATGGGTGCGAGTCTCGAAAAAGCCGACCGCCTGCAAATGCTCATCCTGAAGAACGTCGCCCATTTCGTTGTAACGCATAGCCGGAATGTTGGCCTCATCGAGCAAGGCCAGCCACTCCTCGGACGTTTTCAATAAGGCCACTTCACCGATGATCGCGTAGAGCTCGGTGATGTTTTCCGTTCGCGCGGAATAGGTAGAAAAACGCGGATCTTCGAACACGCCGGACTTGCCGCCCATTTCGAAGAAAAGTTCCCATTGCTGATCCGAATAGGGAACCAAGCCGATATAGCCGTTTTTGGTTTTATAGGGCTTGCGGTTGGCATTGATCGAGCGGGTATAAGCGAGCTTGCCGTTGCCCGGTAAAAAGGTCTCGCCATAGAGATTTTCAACCATGTTGAAGAAGGTGAAGGTTTCTAGCATGGGCACAGAGACGAATTGGCCTTCACCGGTTTTTTGCTTATGAAAGAGTGCGGCGAGTGTCGCATAGGTGGCAAACAGTCCGACCGTCTTATCCGCCACCAAGCTGGGCGCGTATTCAGGATCGCCGCCGGATCGCATGGCGTTAAGCGCCGCAAACCCAGATGCGCCTTGGATCAGATCGTCATAGGCTTGGCGTTTCTCATACGGTCCGCCCGCGCCAAATCCAGCGCAATGTACGTAAATGATGTTCGGATTGACCGCTTTGACGCTCTCATAATCGAGCCCGAGCCGACCCATGCCCGCCAAGCGGACATTGTGAAAAAACACATCGGCCTCTTTCAAGAGAGCGAGGATGGCAGCTTTGCCGTCTGGATCTTTGGCGTCGAGTTGAACCGATTTTTTATTGCGATTGAGGCTGGTATAGATCGGTCCAAGATCGCCGGTCGGAGAGGCGCCTGCATAGCGCATCAAATCGCCGGCTTTGCCCTTTTGGCCGGCCTCGATCTTGATGACGTCTGCGCCAAGATCGCCAAATATGAGCGTCGCGAAGGGGCCTAAGACCACAGACGACATATCGACAATTTTAACGCCCGCTAAGGGGCCCGTCCGTTTGCTTGCTGCGCTCATTTGAAATCTCCGATCATTGCTGTTCGGATTTCAAAAGCCTCCCCCGGCGACAAGCAAGCGCTAATTTGTTTGAAGGTTTGACGCCGTAGGCATTACGTCTCGATGGCGATGACGGTTAGCAGTTCCACCCATTCAAGCACATCTTCGCCGATGCCTTCATCGCGCAAGAAGGCGACGAAAGCCGGTGCAAGCTCTTGTGCGCCGCCGCATAGGTCTGCCGCCGCATTCAGCTCGGGCAAAACGGACGTCTCGAAATTGGTCGCCAACTCTTTGAAGTCCTCGATCATAGCCGGGATCTGAAGTGCGATGAGCGGCCCGATATCGTCTTCTTCAAGCGTTTCAGAGAAATCGCGCAACCGTTTGACTTCACTATAATTGTTCAAGGCGAAACGCTTAAGGACCTTTTCCGATTTCCACTCCACCCATTCTTGGGTGCACGGCTCAGGTGTCGATTGGCAAGCCGCAAGCATCGCTGCGCTCGCCATCATAGCAGTGAGTCTCATTCGGGCGTCTCCGATCTTGTTCTTATGATCCTAGCCGTCACACGGAATGCCGGTTGGGCGCAACTTATTTTGCGGCAAGTGGGTGCCGTCTATGCGAAGACGAATGTGTTGCGTTCGTTCTCCGTGGTGACTCGGACGCTGAGACCCACCGGGCTCTCTTCTTCCAGCAGCCGCGGCATCGCCTCGGGCGCAGCGACCGCTATGAAGCGATCACCCGTCGGCGTGCGGGCGAAGATGATCCCGCTCATCGGGCCGTCTTTGCCATAGGTCACTGTATAAGTTTCAACGACCCCTTCGCTTGGCTCCGCATCGAGCGCGACTTGTGCCGTCGGTGTCGCGTAAGGCTCAACCGGCTCAAAGGCATCTGGCCGTGCGGTCGACCAAATGCCCACCGCTTCCTTGGTCATCCAGCCGCCATTGGCGAGCACCAAGCCGAATTCACCCGCATGCGCGCGCAGCCATTCGGTCATGCTGACAATGCCATGCATGGAGTAATTGTTTCCGGGTCCACCGAAGAAAGGCAGCCCGCCTGTGACGGTAAGCGGGCGTGTCTCATTTGTGTGGTCAATGCCGAGCACAGCCATCGAACTGAACACCGCGCACGGAAAGCAAGAGTAGAGATCGAACGCAGCGAGATCAGCGGGCGTCTTACCGGCTTGGGCGAGCGCTCGTGTGATCGCTGTGTCCATCGCCCAAGACCCATCGAGGACAGGACGCACGGAGATATAGTCGTCGCTCGCTTCTCCGCCGCCATGGAGATAGACGCGCTTGTCTTGGGCGATGCCGAGGGCATCGGCCTTGCTTTCTGACATCATCAAGAGGGCACCGCCTTGATTCACCGCGTCCTGCGCGACGTGCCACTTCAAGAAGGGATCTGCGAACGGGTAATTGGCTTTGCTTGGGGTGGCTAGGAACGCCGCATCAAAAGACGAAGTGTCAAATTGGGAGAGCGGATTGTCGGCGGCGACCTTGGCGAATTTCTCAAACAGAGACGACATGGCTTCGCGTCGCCCTGTGCGCGTTTGACCCTCGCGCGCCGCCATCGCGTTCTCGAACAACGCGTAAAAGTAAGCTGGCGCGATGATGCCATGTTTGATCTCAGGACGAGACAGCAGCATCTCACCCATGCCGCGATCTTCAAAGGCAAGCTCGTTCTCGTCCGCCCAATTGATCTCCAGGCCATGCTTGCGGGCCGCTTTGGAGGCTTTGATCGCTTCTGATCCGGTGACCAGTGCGCTCTCAAACTCGCCTGCATGGATCCGCGCCGCCATTTCATTGGCGAGCTGTTGCGGACATTGGCCTCCGACGGAAGCATAAATGGCGTGCTTTGGGCTGGCGCCAATGTCTCGCGCGATGGTGCCGGGAAGATTGGAATTATGACCATGCGGATGGCGGTCGCCAGGGATACTATCTTCGAAGATCCGCACGACAGCGAGCATGTCGATCTCGGACGCGGACATGCCAGCATCCTCTAACGCAATCTGACTTGCCGACACGCAAAGGCTTTTGGGGGAAGGGGCGCCGTCAGGGCCTGCGGTGCCGTCCCAATGGTCCGTCACTTGTCCAACGCCGACCAATACCGGCAAATCGCCTTTGCTCATGCCTTAAGCTCCTGAGTGTTCTTTGTCCGGAGGGATAAGGCCTCAACCTCGCCGTTCAATCCATACCGTGGCGTCAGTTGGCAGAGTGGTCGATCAATCTGTGTTTTCGAGACGATCGAGATATTCGCGCAGCATCGGCACTCGGCGTGGGCGGAACGAGCGCTCTAAGACCGTCATGCGTTCAATCCGGTCGATCCGAAAAGACCGATAGTCTTTGCGGAGTTCGCACCAAGCCATAACGACGAGAGAGCGATCGAAGAAGACGATGGCGAGCGGCTGAACCGTACGGAGGGTTCGATTTTCGTCACCATCGACATAGTCGATCTCGATCACATATTCGCTGCGCGTCGCATGTCGAAGCGCTTCAATATCAATCGAGATCTCCGGGCGACAATGAAAGCGCTTGGCATAAAGAACGGCATGTTCGAATTCTGCGCGCATGCGTTCCGGTAGTGAGGCTTTCAATTTAGACAGCGCGTTCTCAGCGGCTTTCGCCAGAACGGGGTCGGCGACTTGGACGACTTCGCGGAGGCCCAGGACGAGCGACTCCATTTCGTCCCGGCTGAACATCATGGGCGGCAGAGCAGGGTCTTCTTGCAGCGTATAACCATAGCCTGCCTCGCCATCGATCAACGCTCCGGAGCGGCGCAGCGAGTCGATATCGCGATAGATGGTGCGCAAAGAAACGCCGAGTTCGTCGCTCAAGGCTTGCGCTTTTACCGGCGGCGAGAAGGTGCGCAGGCATTGCATGAGTTGCAGAAGACGATCGCTTTTGGCCATAAGATCATCCTACACAATGATACTGACAAAAAATGACAGGAGCAGAGTGCTAGGGCAGCGTCAACAGCCAAGGAGCCCAGTCCCATGATCCAACTGACCGTCTATCCCGCCAAATTTGGCGAACCGACCGCGAGCCCATTTTGCATGAAGTCGATCTGTATGTTTGAGGCGGCGGGCTTGCCTTATCAGCTCATTGAAACGGCTGATCCGAGGAGCGCTCCAAAGGGCAAATTGCCGTTCATTGATGCCGATGGCGAGCTGATCCCCGACAGCGAGCAAATCCGGACATTTATTGAGACAACCGCTGAGATGGACTTCAATCGTGATCTATCCGAGCATGATCGCGGCGTGTCTCAGGCGCTCATTCGGATGGTGGAAGAGCATCTCTATTTCGCCATCTATGCCGACCGATGGGCCGAAGATGACAATT
>JBCBDI010000014.1:0-20969 GCA_038529885.1 Pseudomonadota bacterium | reverse complement strand
GGCCGAGGTCGAATAAAACGATGCGCGCGCTCATGGTGACGTATCAATTCCCCTTCAGATTAACGTTGTAATCAATGGCGGGAATCAAGTGATTGGCAACATGCAGAGTGTCCCAATAAGCCGATTTAAGTTTCGACCTCATCGAACTTGATAAAAACATCGCATTTTCCGGTCAAGACAATCGTCGGGTCGTCAAGTTGTTCTCTCGCGAGGTTCAAAAAGAAAGGCTTCAAAGTCGCGTCGTTATCCCCTTTACAGGTCTCCAGCTTAAATCGGACGTAGTAGGTGCAACGTGTATCGAGCCTCGCCCGAAAGCGATAGTGCGCTGAGAGGTCGACTTTAACGACATCATCTTTACCGCGACGGCAGACAACGTTGCCATCGTCGTCTTTCAATGTATTGCGGACACGTATTGTCGTTCTTGCGACTTCAGCATTCGAGACATTCTGCACAAAATACGAGTGACAGGTCGGTGCTTTTGCATCAAAGCATAAGTCGGCGCGTAGCCCGAAATTCTTGCCTTTGGAATTATTTAAAAAATTTCCGTCAGACGAAGCGTCCGGCACAAGAAAAACAATCAATGAAACTGAAATTAAAGCGAGTGCCCTAATCATGCCATCACCTCCATGGCATAGGTGGTACGTCCCGCAATTTAGCTCTTAAAGCTTAGCCCTGCTTTGCTTTGAAGCGTGGGTCAGTTTTGTTGATGATATAGGTCCGGCCACGGCGGCGAACGACCTTGCAGTCACGGTGGCGCGACTTGAGTGCTTTGATCGAGGATTTCACTTTCATGGCTTTGGCCCAAACGTTAGAACAGTTTTTACGAAAGCGCGGGACATACACATCGGGCTTGCCCGAGTCAATCACAGCTTACAGGGCTTTACGCAAAGGGGTGCGTGCAATGACCGATTTCATCTGGAAACGGCCTGTCTATGGGCTTTTGGCGGGAGCGGCACTGATGACAGCTTGCGCCGCCTCACCGCAATCTGGGACGCCAACGGTGAACACGCCCCCAGAGGCTGGCTCGAATGGCGGCAGCGCGCCTGTCACCGCGCCAACCCTCGCGCCTTTCACGGCCTCAGGAAATGCAAGCATGGATACCTGGCGCCAAGACTTTGCCTCACGCGCAGTGGCCAATGGCCGCGACCCAGCGGTGGTGCATGCCACCCTGGCCAGCATCTCCCCGCTCGATCTTTATCTCAGCGACGATGTCGGTGTTGCGAAAACCGGCATTGAAGACCAAGCCGAGTTCGCCAAGCCGATCTGGGACTATGTGTCCTCTGCCGTCACGGTTGATCGCAAAACACGCGGGGCGCAGAAAATGTCTGAGCTCGCGGCAACGTTTGACCGCATCGAAGCGGTGTATGGCGTCGATCGTGAAGCGGTGACCGCGATTTGGGCCATGGAGACCAATCTCGGCTCATATATCGGCAATTTCGACGCCGCGAACACGCTTGCCAATATGGCCGTCGAAGGCCGTCGTCAGGGTTTTGCTGAAAGCGAGCTGCTCGCCCTAATGAAGATGCAGGAACGCGGCGACGTGACCCGCGAACAGCTGATCTCGGGCTGGGCTGGCGCGATGGGACACACCCAATTCATGCCGTCCACATTCCTCGCTTTTGCCGTCGACTTTGACGAAGACGGCAAGAAAGACCTGTGGAACAGCCCAGCCGATGCGCTTGCTTCTGCGGCCAATTACTTGCGCGCGTCTGGCTATCAAAAAGATGTACCTTGGGGCGTCGAGATCCTGGCGC
This sequence comes from Pseudomonadota bacterium, assembly GCA_038529885.1. Classification (GTDB taxonomy): domain Bacteria; phylum Pseudomonadota; class Alphaproteobacteria; order Caulobacterales; family Hyphomonadaceae; genus Henriciella. The sequence goes on along the minus strand of JBCBDI010000014.1, from coordinate 19,215 downwards.
CGTCGGGATTTGACTGGTCGCTCGCAGATGGCGAAGATCGCCGCTTATCCACCTGGACGAGCTATGGCGTTTCCCCGATGACCGGCGGCGCGTTTGATGCCCCAGAAACCGCTTATGCTGAGCTTTGGCTGCCGACTGGAGCGACGGGCCCGAAATATCTGCTGTTCCAGAATTTCGACGTCTACAAGACCTATAATCGTTCCGACAGCTATGCGTTTTCCGTCGGCTTGCTGACCGATGGCGTCGCCGGAAAGACGGGACCGATCGCTGTGTGGCCGACCGAACTGGAACTCCTCACCCGCCGAGACATTATGGTGCTGCAGGATAACCTCAATCGCTTGGGCTATGATGCGGGCGCCGTCGACGGGATTGCCGGCCGCGGCACCAAAGGCGCACTTCGGCGCTTCCAGAAAGCCACCGGGATTGTCCCGGCGGACGGCTATCCAACGACGGTGGCTTTGGACCAAGTGCTCGCCGCGAGCTAAGCCGCACCCTCTTCTTCTGCTTCCCCGACCCCGGGCGCGATGGCTTTCCAAGCAAAAAGCGCCATCGCGATCAGCAATCCAACGCAGATCCAAAATGGCAAGGATGGATCGACAAACTCATATAAGAACAGGCCGAACAAAGGCGTAATGATATAGCCCATGCCATTGGCTGAAATGACCAAACCCGCCACATTGCCCTGAAGCTGCGGCGACACGGCGAGCGAGGCGCCACTAGAAAATCCGGGCCGCGTTAGCCCTTGGCCAATGCCCAAGAAGAACTGAGCAAGGATCAGGGTCGCGAAATCTTGCGCCGGGATGAGCAGCAGCGCCCCGACCAAAAGCGGGAAGCAGCCCGTAATCATGAGCGTCTTATTCTTCAGCTTGAGTTTGGGAATTAATACCAGCTGCGCCGTCATCACAGCCATAGCGCCAACCATGAAGGCAGGTCCTGTATACTGCGCGGCCTGCGCGCCCGTCACGTCGAGCTTGTCCATGACCGCAAACACAAAGACCTGCGTGAGGATCCCGGTCACCAAAGACAGCGTCACCGCATAGGCCAGGAAGGGCAGCACGTTTTTTGACCGCCAGAGGCCGATCGCACCGGGGATCGCTTCGATCACGGTCGCGTCCTGCACAGGCTTTCGGTTTTCGGGCAGGAAATTCCACAACAAGACCGACATCACCGCCGCCAAAATACAAGTGATCAGCATCGGGCTGAGAATGCCGAAATTCGCCACCAAAACAGCAGCGAAGGCGGGGCCGACGATGGTGCCAAAGCTGAAACCAGACGTCACAAAAGCAATCTCGCTTTGGCGCTCAGCCGGGTCAGTGCGATCCGCGACATAGGCCTGCGCGGCTGGGCTCGATCCAGATCCGATCAAGCCAAATACGGATCGCGACAAGGCGAGACAGGCAAAAATCGCAAACGGCGCGGTGATCCATTCCGAAACGGCCGCCCATGAGGATAAGAGCAGCAAGAGCATAGAAACCGCGTATCCGGCGAGGCCGAAGGAGGCGATGCGTCTGCGTCCATATTGGTTCGATCGCTTGCCCCAGAACGGCGATGACAGCGACCAACAGAGCGCCGAGAGCGAGAAAATGGCGCCTGCCATCCAGTCCGGCAGCGCCAGGGTGCGCGTCAGCGGCGGGATTACGGCAGCGATGAGCATCGTATTGCCCGCACCAATCGCCATAAGCGCAAAAAAGAGTAGGAAAAACGCTGATCTTCGATTGGGCTGTAAGTCTTGGCCCGAAGGTGTCTCTGCGTCGCTCATGCGTCCTCTTCGAGCACCCAAAAGACAAAAGCAAGCCCGTGCGCCGCGTTATCGGCCCGTTTTTATCGGGCGCGCGGCGAAACGGGTTTGAAAGGAAATTTTGAAAGACTGGGCATTGCTATTGAAAGGTCTCATCCTCGACATGCTCCAGCTTATCGGCTTTTGTATTGTGCTTATCGTCGTTTCCGGTGCGCTCATGTTTAGCGGCGGACCGGCGGTTTTCTCAGCGCTCCCGTTTGAGCTTGCCCTGATTGGCGGCGCGGCTTTTGGCACCGTGTTGATCGGAAACTCCAAGTCTGTCGCGTTTGCCGCCTTTAAAGGATTTGCCCAGGCGCTGAGCGGGGCGAAGTGGAAACAAACAGACTATGCCGGCCTCCTGACGCTTATGCATGAGCTCCTGCGCCGGGCGCGTCGCGGCGGGATTGTCGCGATCGAACAGGACATCGAATCCCCGGACACGTCGGCGCTGTTTGCAACACAGCCGAAACTGAGATCAGATCCACAAGCGATCAGTCTGATCTGCGACAGCTTTCGTTTGATTTCACTTGATCCGGCGATGCGCGCCCAAACCGCGAATTATCTGCAAGACACGGTCGGCGAGATGATCGAAGCCCGCCAGCGTGCGGTCGGCGCCCTGCAGACGCTTGCTGATGCCTTGCCCGCACTCGGCATTGTCGCTGCTGTGCTCGGCATTATCAAAACCATGGCGATGATTGATCAATCCACAGCCGTTTTGGGCGAGATGATTGCAGCCGCCCTTCTTGGGACATTTTTGGGCGTCTTCCTTGCCTATGGCCTGGTTGGACCAATCGCCAATCGGTTCGGGCAAATTGTCGAAGAAGAAGCGATCTATCTAGATACCATCGCTCGAATCATCACGTCTTATACGCAAGACATTGCGCCGCGAACGGCCATCGAAATGGCACGCGCGAGCCTGCCCATTCACCTGCGCCCAGACATGATTGAGATTGATGAATCTCTGAAAATCATTCGCTTAAACAGGGCCCGGCAGGCCGCTTAAAGTCTTAACCGTCTTTCGATCAGACCCGTCAAAATTTGCGTTTTTGGATTAAACCGATCGCAAAGAGCCGGGGACATACTCACCGCATTCAAGATCGAACAAGCTGGTGGGACTGAGAATGAGTGAATTGGCGAAAACCAACGAATTAATGGTCAATCGGAACTATTGGGTGCAAGGCCTCCCCGGGCAATTGGCTATGGGTCTTTGCGGCATTATCGCAATCCTGGTGGCGCTGAAGGCCGCCGCTTACGCGCCAAGCGAAGCGCCGTTCATGCCGCATCAAGACCATTTCTTCCGGATCCTGTCCTTCGCGGCCCTAACGGTTTGGACCACTTTCGCTATCGGCATTCGCCGACGCGGCCCTGCGGCGATCATCACACTTGGATTTGCCGTCTTCGTTGAGCTCATTCTCGTCCCTATGCGTGACGAGCAAATGTCGACGCTTGCGGCGGCGAATTTCGGCATTGTGCTCGCTTATTGTGGGGCGCAGCTCTACTGGCTGAACCTGGTGAAACAGCGCCTGCAAAGGTAAGTTGAGGTGAAAGCCACCTAGAGACTAGCCATCACGCGCGGCCCGCCTTAGTTTCTCCCCTGAAAGTTCAACGGGGAGAATGAGCTTGTCTCGATTTGAAGAACTCATCTCTACGGTGGCCCATTATCAAAAACTGGCCGCTGAGAATTATACGCGTGTGCGCAGCTTAGCCGAGGAGCTCCGAGCCGGGCTGTGTGCCCATATCGGCATGAAAGGCGACGTCTGCGTTCGCCTTGTCCCGCCAGCCGGACCGTTCGAAGCCAAAGACTATGGCGATGCGGCTTTTTCCGTCCCACCTACAGGGTTTCGCCCACTCGGCGCCATTCAATTTGGCCTCGCCGTGCGCGTCTCAACCGGGACCGACTGGATGCGGGTGACGATGGAATGCCAAAAGATTGGCGATGAGTTCATCGCTCGGATCGTTGGCGGCGACGAATACAACCTCTCAATCCCCCTCAAAGACAATGACCCCGAGCCGTTCTACGACCACATTTATGAGCATGTCTTAGACTGGTTTAAAGCGCAGATTGAGCGCTACGAAGCCGGCGAATATGGCACGCGGGAAATCGGGTTCGACATTTCCCGAACAGAGGAAGAGGTAATGGCCTGATCGGGCCATTACGGGGCTGATAGATGGACATTGGTTTTCTCCTGGCCGGCGCCGCAAGCAGCGACGTCATATTCGCATGTGCCTTGATTGGGGCGCTCGGCCTGGGCGCGCAATGGCTCGCCTGGCGCCTTCAAGCCCCGGCCATTGTTCTGATGTCGCTTTCCGGCCTGGCGGTCGGGCCGCTCTGGTCGGTCTTGTTCGGCGACCCGCTGCTCAGCCCGTCGTCGACCTTTGGCGATGTCTTCAGACCCATCGTGTCGCTCGCGGTTGCGGTGATCCTGTTTGAAGGCGGCTTGGTCCTCAAGTTTGAAAACCTGCGCGAAGCCGGTGCAGCCGTGCGGCGGATGATCTTCATTGGCGGACCGCTCGCTTGGGTGCTCGGCACCATCGCGGCTTATTATGCCGCCGGGCTAGATTGGGCGAGCGCCGTCGTCTTTGCCGGGGTCATGGTCGTTACCGGGCCAACCGTGATTATGCCGCTCCTGCGCCAATCGAAACTTGGTGGACGCCCTGCGCAATTCTTAAAATGGGAAGGCATCGTCAACGACCCAATCGGCGCGCTGTTCGCCGTCGCCGCGTTCGAGTTCATTCGTGTTGCGTCGCAAGGCCAAAGCCTGTTCGGCGCGGGGCTCTGGATCATTATGGCGGCCTGTTATGGCATCGTGCTCGGCGTGCTCTTTGGCTGGGCCATGGCAAAGGCCTTCCGAGAAGGATGGACCCCAGAATATCTCAAAGCCCCGCTCATCCTCGCCTCGATCATTCTCTGCTACACGCTGGCCGAGATGTTCCAGAAAGAGATCGGCCTGGTGGCTGTAACTGCCTATGGAATGACGCTCGGCAATTCGAAACTCGCGGGCCTAACGGAACTGCAAAAGTTCAAGGAAGACATCGCCATTCTGCTGGTCTCCGGGGTGTTTGTGATGCTGACGGCAGATCTGACGCCGCAAATCATCAGCCGCGCCATCAACTGGAACACGCTGGCCTTCTTGGTCTGTATGCTGTTCGTCGTGCGCCCGCTTTCGGTCTGGATTTCAACCTATGGAACACTGACCCGCAAGGAGGCCCTGTTGCTGGGTTGGATCGCACCGCGAGGAATCGTGGCGGTTGCGGTGTCGGGCCTGTTTGGCTCATTGCTCGTCGACCTCTCGCGTGAAGGCCGTTTCTTCTTCTCTGGCGCGGACCAGATCACCCCGCTCGCCTTTGCCATGGTGTTCACCACGGTGGTCATGCACGGCTTTACCATCGGGCCCCTGTCACGCGCGCTGGGGCTCGCCAGCAAAGAAAAGCCCGGCGTTTTGATCGTTGGCGCCAATGCCTGGAGCGTCGAGTTTGCCCGCGCACTAGAACAGAGCAGCGTCGAGGTGATTGTCGCCGACAGCAATTATCGCCGCCTCAAATCATCCCGCGATGCGGGCTTAGACATTTTCATGGGCGAGGTGCTCTCAGAAGACGCCGAGATTAAGCTCGACCATGCCCGGTTCTCGACAGTCATCGCGCTGTCCACCAATGACTCCTATAATGCCCTAGTTGCGAGCCACTTTGCACCCGAGGTCGGCCGGCATATGGTTTGGCAGTTGTCGATCAATGATGATGAAGAAACCGATGATCGCGGGCTGAGCTCAAATGCGCGCGGACGCACCTTGATCCGGCGCGGACGCACCTATGACAGCCTAATCCGAGACCAATATCGCGGCTGGGAATTCGCGCGCACGCGCCTGACCGACAAATATTCACTGCCACAATTCCGCAAAGACCGCCCCGATGCCGACATTGTCGCTGAAATCCGACCGGACGGCACGCTGACGCTGATTGGCCCCAACCGAGAGCCGCGCGGCGGCGAAGGCGCTGTCTTGATCAGCTTTGCACCTGAATTGAAAGACCCTGAGCCCGCGCCCGAACTCGCCCCAGCTTAAGCGGCCTGGACCGCATGAAGGTCGCGTCCATGCGTGCGCAACCATGCGCGTTCGGATTTCCAAGTCGGTCGGCACGTCGCGACATGCGCCCAGAAGGCCGGACTGTGGTTCATTTCCAACAAGTGAGCGCACTCATGGGCGGCGACATATTCCAGGACCTCAGGCGGCGCCATAACCAAGCGCCAAGAGAAAGCGAGCCGTCCATCTGAGGTGCATGACCCCCAACGCGAGCGCGTATCTTTGACCGTTACCCGGCGCGCTTCGACGCCCAAAGTGGCGCAATAACGAATCACTGCGGCGCTCAAATCTTCTTTTGCGATCTTTTTTAAGAAACGCTCTGCGCGTTTTCCGACGGTGTCTGGATCTCCGGGCACGCGCAAAATTTGCGGCGGTCCAGCATCAAGTTTCGCCAAACGCCCGGTGCCGTCCAAACTAATCAGACAAGGCGCACCGCGCAGCATGATTTGCGCGCCATCATCCAACGCGACATGCTCCGGAAGCTTTTGTAAATGCTCAGCAATCCAGTCGACTCGGTCTTTCGCAAAGGCGGCGGCTTCACCGATTTTTCGCTTGCTGGGAGCAACCGCAACAGCTTCCCGATTGCGTTCATCTAGGCGCAGAATCAGGCGGCGAGCCTTGGGATTGACCTCAAGGCGCACCTGTACTTTTTGGCCATTTCGAGCCACCAGCGCCATCTTGTCGCCTTTATCGATAATCATTAAATACGCCTCGACAGGTTTATGAGATAAGTCTAATGGGAAACCGCCTAATTGGGGAATCGACTATGAAGAAATTAATGTTTGGTGCAGCCGCAGTCGCACTCGTTGCCGCTTGTAACGGATCTGACGGCCCAACCGAAGTCAATATCGAAGAGCCAACGCTCAAAGAATTGACGGTCCGCGCCGGCGATCCTGCAGAAGCAGCAAGTGCTCTCGCCGCCATGTCACTCAGCGAAAGCGGTGGCCTCCTTTCCTTCGCTGGAAGCACCACGGATGGCGCATCAGCGACCTTCACGGATCTGACTATTACGGGCGAGGACGCTGTGAAAGTTGGTTCTCTCGTCCTTGAAGGCCTCGACATGGAAAATGGTCAGGCCAATTTCGGTAAGATGAGCCTCAACGACATTACCATTTCCGGCGAAGAAGCTGGCGATGATGTCGAGGTGAAACTCGGATCGATCGAACTGATCAATCCATCTGCTGAGCTCGCCGCCTGGCTGGCCGCTGGCCTCAATGGACAAGAAGCCCCCTTCCCGGATGCCGATAAAGTTGTGTTCGATAGCTGGTCGATGAACGGCCTCACCGGTGATTTCGCAGATACCGAAGCCGAAGGCACGTTCGGCATCGACAAGATCGAGATCCGCGACATGGTCGATCTGAAGGCCGCCAAAGCCGTGATTTCTGGCCTGTCATTGTCTGGCACAGATTCTTCTGAAGGCATGGATTTCGACATCAGCCTTGGCAGCGTCTCAGCCACCAATATCGATGCGAAATTCGTCGAAGCGATCCAAGACAATGTCGATGACGAAGAAGCCATGGTCGCTGCGATCATGGACGTCGCCTATGATAATCCAATGGACCCAGGCTATGACAGCTTTGCACTGGATGATCTTTTGATCGACGTATCAGGCGCGTCTTTCGCCATTCCGAGCATTGTCGCTGGCGTTGAGCGCAACGCTGCAGGTCAGCCGGTAAAATATGTCACTCAGCCTTACTCAATGACCCTTAAAGCCGATGCAGACGGCGGCGAAGCCGGCCAAATGCTCCTGCAAGGCCTCAGCGTTGTTGGTTATGAAGAGCTTGAACTCAAAGGCGCAAGCGTGGCGAGCTATGATCCCGACAAAGACATTGTCTCATTTGACGCTGGTGAGAATTATCTCGAGCTCGTCGATGGCGCGAAGTTCAGCCTCGGCGGCAAGATTGAGGGCTATAGCTCTTACGCTAAGCAAGCGGCCAACGCGTTCAACTTTGAAGACCTGGCAGACGGCGGCGAGCCTGACCCAATGGCGATGACCAACGCGATGGGCGCCCTCACCATTCACGGGTTTGAACTCTCGATTGCTGACGATTCCCTTCTTGATCGTGCGTTCAACGCGGCAGCGACTTCTCAGGGCGCTGATCCAGCTGAGCTGAAATCTCAAATCGGTATGGGCCTCGCTATGGCTCCGATGATGGCGCAAGGCTCTGGTGTCGACATGGCGCTGGTGTCTGAAGCCACAGGCGCGCTGTCTAAGTTCATCAGCGATGGTGGGACACTTACGATCAAACTGGCGCCTGAGACTCCGCTCTCGGTTGCTTCGATCATGGAAAACCCAGATCCTGCCGCATACACCAAAGACGCGCTTGGATTTACCGCGACGCAAAAATAGTCGCCATTTCTCACGCTAATCGTAAAGCGCGCGGGGCTCACAAGCATCGCGCGCTTTTCTTTTCGGCCAAGACCGCGCATAACATCGTTTATGAGACTGGCATTTTTCGGAGACGTGGTGGGCAAACCTGGGCGCCAAGCCGTGCGCGATCATTTGCCTGGCGTCCGCGCCGATTTGAAGCTCGATTTTGTAGTCGTAAATGCTGAGAATGCGGCGGGTGGCTTTGGCCTCACAGAAAACATTGCGAATGAATTTTTTAGCGCAGGTGCCGATTGTCTGACGCTTGGCGATCATGCTTGGGACCAGCGCGAAGCCCTGACTTATATTCAGCGCGAGCCGAGGCTCCTGCGGCCGCTCAACTACCCCGAAGCCGCAGAGGCCCCTGGACAGGGCGCGCACTTATTCGTGCTTCCAGATGGACGCCGGGTGGGCGTGATCCAGGCGCAAGGGATTGTCTTCATGCGCCAACTTTTAGACAATCCCTTCGGCGCGGTGGATACAGCGCTGGATGAGATGCCACTCGGCGCCGTCGCCGATGCGGTGGTCGTCGATATGCATTGCGAAGCCACGTCGGAAAAAATGGCCATGGGCCATCATTGCGACGGGCGCGCCAGCTTAGTCGTCGGCAGTCATACGCATGTGCCGACCGCCGACCATATGATCCTCTCAGGCGGGACCGCCTACCAAAGCGATGCGGGCATGTGCGGCGACTATGACAGCGTCATCGGCATGCAGAAGGATAATTCGCTGCGCCGGTTTGCCACGCAGCTGCCTGGCCAGCGCTATGAACCCGCCCTTGGCGACGGCACCCTTTGCGGCCTGTTTGTCGAAACCGATGATGCCACCGGCCTTGCCAAACAGTGCGCACCGATCCGTATCGGCGGAAAACTCTCTCAATTGCTGCCAGACCTTTGATAAGCGCCGCGAGCTGTTATATGCCGTGCGCGTGATCTGAACTGAGGATGAGGAGCCGACATGGCTGGCCATAGTAAATGGGCGAATATTCAACACCGTAAGGGGGCGCAGGATAAAAAGCGTGCCGCCTTGTTCTCACGCCTATCGAAAGAGATAACCATCGCCTCAAAAATGGGCGGCCCTGATCCAGACGGCAATCCACGCCTGCGCCTCGCGATTGCCAATGCGCGCGGCCAGTCCATGCCAAAAGACAATATCAAACGCGCGGTGGACAAAGGCCAAGGCGGCGGCGGCGAAGACTATGTCGACATTCGCTATGAAGGCTTCGGCCCTGGCGGCGTCGGTGTGATTGTCGAAGCGTCCACCGACAATAAGAACCGTGCGGCCAGTGAGATCCGTACGGCGTTTTCTAAGAATGGCGGCAATCTCGGCGAGACGGGATCTGTCTCTTTCGGGTTCGAGAATGTCGGCGAGATCCATTACCCGATCGAAGCGGGCGATGAGGAAGCCGTCATGGAAGCCGCGCTGGAAGCCGGCGCCAGTGACTTTGTCAGCGATGAAGACGGTCACTTCATCTACACCGAACGCGAAGACCTCACAGACGTGGCCTCAGCGCTTGAAGGTCAGTTTGGTGAGGTTGAAGCCAAATCGACGAAACTGATTTGGAAACCTCAGAACAATGTCTCCATCGAAGGGGATGATGCTGAGAAGCTGATGCGGCTCTTAGATGTGTTGGACGACTTGGATGATGTCGCAAACATTTATGATAATTCAGAAATTTCTGCTGAAGAGTTGGACCGATTAGCCGGATAAATGCGTTATTCTGGTCACAGGACAACAAATATACGTGAGAACTGAATTGTGGGCTCGCAATTCGACCGATGACGAGTCATATGCAGCCCAAGAGCTAGAATCACGGTACGAGGCGACAATGCTGAAACTGAACACCCCCCTTTCGATCAGCCTGATCGCTGGCGGCTTAACCGCGCTAGCATCCTTCGTTCTGACAGCATTTGCGGACAATGGCCCGACCCAAACCGCGAACAATGAAAATCTTGAAACAGCGATTTTCGCGGGTGGCTGCTTTTGGTGCGTCGAAAGCGATTTCGATAAAATCGATGGCGTGCTGGAGACCGTCTCTGGTTACACCGCAGGCAACACCACCAACCCGACTTACAAGACCCACACCAAACAGGGTCACCTGGAAGCGGTAAAAGTCGTCTATGACTCGTCCCGAGTCGAATATGGCGAGCTGGTTGATTACTTCCTGCGCCACATTGATCCGACCGATGATGGGGGTCAGTTCTGCGATCGCGGCAATTCTTACCGCACGGCTGTGTTTGTAAACTCTGCCGAAGAACGCGCCGAAGTCGAAATGCAGTTTGCAGCGATTGAACAAGCGAGCATTCTGCCTGGTCCAATCGTGACACGCGTCATGGACGAGACCGCCTTCTACGAAGCTGAGACCTATCACCAGAACTATTACATGAAGAACCCAGCGCGCTATAAGCTTTACCGGGTGGGTTGCGGCCGCGATAAACGAGTCGCTCAAGTCTGGTCAAAAGCGGGCGCGAGCTAAGCCGAGCCGCGTTCCACGCCTTGCACTCATTAAGCTCTGCGCCCACATTGCGTCGGGACGCAAAATTGGATGCATGACATGACTGAAGCCGCTGCCTCACCGCACATCAAAGACTCTTCTGATCAGGCCTTTATGCAGGACGTGATCGAAGAATCGAATACGCAGCCTGTGCTCGTTGACTTCTGGGCCCCATGGTGTGGCCCCTGCAAGACGCTGACCCCGACGCTTGAAAAAGTCGTCAATGAGAATGGCGGCAAGGTCAAACTGGTCAAAATAAATACCGAAGAACATCCGGGGATTGCCGGCCAAATGGGCGTGCGCTCCATCCCGTCTGTGTTTGCTTTTGACAAAGGCCGTCCCGTCAATGGCTTCCAAGGCGCGCTTCCGGAAGGCCAAGTGCGCCAATTTATTGAAAGCATTCTCGGCGGCACGGACGGCGCCAAACAAGTTCAAGAAGCGCTCGAACAAGCCGAATCTGCGGTCCAGTCAGGTGATATTGGCACTGCCGCGCAGATTTACAGCGCGGTGATCGATGCCGACCCGGAAAACGCTGCCGCCATTGCCGGCCTTGCGCGCTGCTATCTCGCCAATGGCGATCCGGATCGCGCACGCCAGATCTTGGAGATGGCCCCTGAGAGCAAAGCCAATGATGCGGCGATTAAATCCGTGCGCACCGCCCTCGACCTGATGGCGGACACGCCCCTTGATGAAGATATGTCGAGCGCGAAAGAAACCGTCGCGGCCAATCCCGGCGATCACCATGCCCGGTTTGAACTTGCAGAAAAGCTGATCGGCCAAGGCAAGAACCAAGACGCGGTCGATCATTTGCTGACCATTCTTGCCGATAATTTGGAGTGGGAGGAGGGCAAAGCCAAAGCCAAGCTGCTCGAAGTGTTCGAAGCGGCTGGTCCGAAAGATCCGGTCACTGTCGACGGGCGTCGCCGCCTCGGATCGCTGATGTTTGCGTGATCGTGAATTGATTGCTCGCCGGATCGCCGGATCACTCCATTTTGTGCTATGTGAGTGAAAACTAGGAAAAGCTGTGACGATCGAGACCTATCGCAAACTGTCCGATTTGCCGGACACCATTCCGGTATTTCCCCTCGCGGGCGTGCTGCTCTTTCCGCGTTGGTCTTTGCCTCTCAATATTTTCGAACCGCGTTATCTCAACATGATTGATGATGCGATGAGCGGACGCCGAATGATTGGTATGATCCAGTCCCAAGGCAATGATCGGGTTAAGCCAGATCTCGCCGCAACCGGCTGCGCAGGCCGCATCACCTCGTATTCAGAGACCGATGATGGGCGCTATTTGATTTCGCTCAGCGGCATTTGCCGGTTTGCGGTCGGCGAAGAGCTGTCCGTCGAAACGCCCTATCGGCAGGTCCGACCCGATTGGCAGGCCTTCGCGCATGATCTGATTTCGCCGACCGATGCGAGCTTGCCGGACCGTCCTGATCTGGTGCGGTCTTTGAAGCGCTATACGCAAATCAATTCCATGGAAGTTGACTGGGAAGCGGTCGAGAATGCACCGATGGAAACTTTGATCAATGCGCTCTGTGCAGGATGCCCGTTTGGGACGCTCGAAAAACAAGCGCTGCTTGAAGCCCCAAGCGTCGCAGAACGCGCTGAAACGCTGATCGCTCTGCTTGACATGGACATGCCAGGCGATGACAGCTCCACCTTGCAATGACTGACCAAAACAAAGCCTCCTCCACGAGCCCGTGCGGGGTAAATCCGCGGCTCTTAGAGATCCTCATCTGTCCAGTGACGGGTGGCCCGCTCATCTTCGACCGTGAGGCCTGCGAGCTTGTGTCGAAAAAAGCCAAGCTCGCGTTTCCGATCCGTGATGGACTGCCAATCATGCTCGAAAGTGAAGCGCGAGATCTGGAGACCAGCTCATGAGCGCGCGCGCTTGGCCTGAAGAATTGCGCTTTTCCAAAAGCGCTCAGGCCCTGACCATAAAGTTCGATGATGGAGCCGCCTTCACGCTGCCGTACAAGACCCTGCGGCTGGAAAGCCCATCGGCGGAAGTGCAGGGCCATGGCAGTGGTCCAAAACCACCACCGCCAGTGATCAGCCCGGATCTCAGCGTCGACAAGGCTGAGCCGGTGGGCCGCTATGCGGTCCGGATCTTCTTCAGCGACGGCCATTCCAGTGGATTGTTCACTTGGCCCTATTTGCGTGAGCTTGGCGAAAAGCAAGCCGCCGCTTGAAGCCCCTTACCGATCGCGACAATCATGCCTATATGGCTGCAGCACAGAGGCTGGAGCGTTCGAGGACGGTCAGCTATCCGCCGACCTTAAGTTCCGTCAGGGAGCTGGCTCTGGACTGGACCGTGGTCCTATCTATCCGGCGCCCACCTAGTCTCTAGGTCGACGGGATACGAGTACCAAAGACGGCGCTTTCGGTCCTGTGCGCCTTTTCTATCTCACTACATGCCAAACCGTCTGGCGGCCGGCGAGATAGGTGACGGTCTCGCCATCAAAGCAGGCGTCTTGCTCGAGCTTGATCTGCGCATATTGGCCGTCCCATTCCGGCACTTGCGCTTTCACATTCCCTTCAATGGCGTAGCAGGTCTTTTCATTGACCGGCCAATCTCCGCGAATTGGGGTGCCGTCTTGGTCGTCCCACATGCCAATGGTCGGTCCCGGCGCGTGGCCGAAAAAGCCGAGCGGATGGGTGTAGACTGAACAGATATAGTCTTCGGCATCACACTGCGCGCGGGTATCGGCGAGCACTTGATTGCCGGTTTTGTCCGTCGCGAACGCCCCCGTATGGTGATCCTGCCAGCGATTGCCGACCGCCATGGCCGCTTTCAAACCGTCCGGCACAACCGCTTCGCCAAGATGCGCGATATAGCCCATCTCTTGGGTGTCGGTGCACAGCTTGAGATAGCAAATCCCGACATCTGTATGAATGATATCGCCGCGCTGGATCGTGCCGCCTATGCCGCAAAAGGCTTGGTCGGCTGCGCAGGCGAGCCCCGGTCGCTGAACATTTACATAAGGGTTGAACCAGGGCGCGAGATTGAGATCCTCAAAGCGCTGGCGAATATACCAGGCCACATCATCGGTGGTGGTAACACCCGGCGTGATGACTTTTGAAGAGAAGGCCTCGCTGATCACCGACCGCGCCAAGCTGACCACATGGCCATAGGCTTCCATTTCCAGATCGCTGCGGGTCTCAGTCCAACGGATGACAAGATCCTCGGCGCTGACCAAGCGGCGCTGATAGCGCTCTGGCAGGACCGAAATGAGTTTTTGGTGAAGACCATGGGTCAGACCATCTGCGACGGGCCAATCGGCGGATACATTGATCCCAATCCGTGCCGGGTCTTTTTCGGCGATCAGGTCCGCAAGCGCTTGCCATTGCGCTTCCAAGTCGCCGCCCTCCCAAGCGGCCTCGTATGGATCTCCTAGCGGGTAGCGATTGACGGTGAGCCGCTCGAATGCCTCATCGGTTTTGTGGAACACGAGAATGGTGGTCCGGCGCGCGGCAAAGACCGGCTGCGGCACTAGCGAGACATAGACTGGGTCTTCAGCATATTCGCGATTGATGACGAGCCACATGTCGAGATCGGTCTCTTCCATCAATTGCGGAAGCAGGTTTTCAAGCCGGTCGCGCGTCATTTCATTTTCGGGCGCGATACGGTCGCGAAACTCGAGCACGGCATCGACGCCGGAAATCTCGCGGCCTTGCTCGAAGGCGCCATAGTCTTGGGCGCTGGCCGTGGTCCATCCTGCCAAACCCCAAAGCCCGATCATTGCCAAAACGCGAATTGCCATTTGCACCACCAATCCTTTTCACTCTGGGTGAAAGGCTAGAGATAACAGCTCTCCCTGGAAAGGCATCTCGCCGCGAAGCGCACCGATTTCTGCCCCGCGGATGGATTTGAGACATCGCTGGCCGCATCGCTCAAAAGGTGGCTCTGATCGGATTGAAATCATCGACCAATAAAGATGGGCTTGTCGCGGGACCATCGCGCGCTAGGGTCGTGCAGACTGTAATCAGGCCATGGGGGTTTTAAAATGCGCATCATTACAGTTTCGCCGCTCTTTATTCCGTTAGAGCTGAAATCCGGCATCGACCCCCGGCTCGACCTATATCAAGACGTGATGAACGCCATGCCGGCGCAATCTGACGTTTACTTCGTGCCGAACCGCGATGCCGACAGTGATGGCGCGGACTTTGGCGATCTCAGCCAAGATGACTATGATTTGCGGCTCTTGATTTGGACGCCGCCCGTTGAAGAGGACGCGCCCAAAGTCGAATTTCATATTTATGGCAACGGGATTTGCGCGGTCATCGCCGAGTTCAACCTGCCGGAGGGCACGAGCGCGGGCGATGCTCAAGACCTGGTCCAGCAAATCACGTGTCAGCAGGTCGATCTCTTCGCCGATCGCATGACCGCCTTGCTGGAGGATATACAAGCCAAACTTCCCCCACATGTCTTGGACGCGCACCCGACCGTTTCAGACGTGTCCTCAAAACACATCTCTTGGACGTCCCGGAGTGTCATCGTCGATGAAGCGTGGCTGCAGCAAGCTGGGTCTGACACGTTCGTGCGGGAGTGGCTGTCTGAAACCTTGCGGCCCGAGGATGCGGACGAAATCCTCAATCGGACGCGCAATAGTTCGATCACATGGGTCAATTACTTCATCGTCGAAACGCCAGACACGGACTTGGCCGAGGTGCTGCACGTGGTTCGACTGGCACAATTTTTCTTCGCCGCGCAATATGAGCTAAATCTGCGCACGCAGCAGGCGCTGATCGAGGCGTCGTTTGAGCGCAATGTCAAAAAGGCCAATCAGACGCTCAGCGATGCGCGCGAAAAAATGCAACACTTGAGCATTCAATTCCACGTCCAACGCAGCTTCTTACGACGCTCGCGAAAAGCCGCGATGGATGAATTGTTAAACGGTTGGGATTTTGACGATTTGATCAAGAATGGCGAGCGCATGGTCAATGCCAGTACGTCCAAGATCGATCAGATCATCTCGGCGCGGTCTGAACGCAGCAGCTTTGTGACGGACCTCATTCTCGCTGGCATCGCGCTTTTGACGGTGATCGAAGTGTCGCTCTATTTCACCGAATACAGCCGCCAACTCATGTCCAACCCGGCCCTCGAATATTATGATGATGACCTATCCTGGGTCCTCTCCAGCGTGGCTGGGATCGACACCGACACGGTGATCATTGGCGGAGCTCTTTCAATCCTAACCCTGGTGGGGATCTATGCGTACTGGAAACTCAAAAAGTAAGCGCTTCTCGCTTCTGGCACTGATCGCAGCGATCCTGTTCAGCCTGCCCGTGGCGCAGGCTCAGAACAGCGATCCCGTGATCATCTATACAGATACGTTCCGCCCATTCATCCAAGGCGAAACGGAACCGGATGGCGATGGCATGCGCATGGTTCGGCTGATCCTAGAAAATATGGATCAGCCTTATGAAATCCGCTTCCGCGATTTCGGATTCTCGCTCTACACCGCGGAGCGCACGGCCGGCACTGCCACGTTCCCGTGGCGCAAAGTGCCCGAACGCGAGGCCAAGTTCCACTTTTCTGAAGCCCTGTTCGATGCGCAGACGCGGCTTTACTATAACCGCCAGAGCTTTCCCGAAGGCCTGCGCGCCGAAGCGCTGCAAGGGATCACAATCGGCCGATTAGAAGACTATGCCTATACCGGGGTGATCGCAGAGCTGCTGGATGACGCGGGAACAGAAAACAATCAGGTCCAGCTGTTCGCGCGCGAGGCCAATGCCATTCGCGCGCTGCTGCTTGGGGAGGTTGATGTCCTGCCGCTCCCCGCAACCGTGGTGGAGGCCACAACGCGGTCAAACTTCCCGAACCATATTGAGCTGCTGCAGACCGTAGACGGCATAGCAGAGCCGTTTCCGCTGCATATGATCGCCGCCAAAACGCCGGAAGGTGAGGCGTTCATCTCCGCCTTTGATGAGAGCTTTCGCGAACTGCTCGACGCCGGCATTATCGAAGCGCCGATGACCGGCGAGCAGGATGTCGACACCAATTTTGGCGTCACCGCGGAGCTGCTCGCTTCGGAGGGCTTCCCCGTGATTGTCGGACGCCGGGCGAGCGATGGCGAGAATGAGTTTTTCGCCATTCCTCAAGGCACGCGCGCATTGGTGCTCGACTGGAGCGACACGATTTTGAGCGCGTCTAAATCCGACCGAATCTTCAAGACGATGGTCGACGAGACCCGCGTCTTGATTTTAAACGGACCGCATGTCGGCAAAGAACTCTTCGTGAAGAATATGCATATATCTGTGCTCTGATGATATTTACCATCGCAGGTTGGATCGCTTTCGCGCTGTACCTGGCAGCGCACGCATATCTGTCGCTGTTAAAAGCGATCAATCGGCCAATCTATTTCAGTCTGAACGTGGCCGCGGCGGTTTTGCTGACGGTGAGCTCCGGGGCGATTGCCTCCTGGCAGGCCGTTTTGATTAATGTGTTTTGGGGCTTGGTCAGCTATGCGGGCCTGACCAATAATCCCTTCTTGGACACGTATGTGCCGCGCTATTGGCGCACGCTCGCCCCGGTCGCGCTGCTCTTTGCATCTGGCCTGATCGCGAGCCCGATTGATCATGCGCTGACACTGACCCTGCTCGGCTGGGCCGGGGTTTGGTTGTTTTGCGGGTCCTACTTGCTGTTCACCGCGCAGAAGATCTCACGTGCGGCCTATTTATGGGCAAGCCTCGCCGCCTATGCCCTGCTCTTGCCGATCTATTATGTGCAGACCCATTGGCCGAGCTTCACGCTCGGGCTCGCTTGGTCTGTGATCACGGTGATTGGTCTAATTGAAGAATATCGGCGGCCGACCCCGGCGACCTAATTTGCACCTAATTTGTGCGCAGCGAGTTGGTCATAGATCGCGAGCGCTTGATCATAAATGTCGCGCCAAGTCTCTTCCACGTCTGGGAGTGGTCCCCGCGCTGGGCCAAAGCCGGTTGAGCGCCAGACTGCGTCATACCAGTGCGGTGCCCATGGCCCGTCTTCAGGTTTGGGGCCCGAAGACCAGGACAGCATCGCTGGATCCCAGTCTATGTCGAGCGCGGCGCATAAGGCCTGGAGCATGGCTTCTGGATCAGCCAAAATATCATCGCTATCGATCACCAGCGGCGCCTCGCCTTCAAATGCGGACGCCGTTTCAAACAGGCTGAGCTGCTGCGGAAATCCGATTGCGCCCAAGGTGACCGTCTCCATTTTCCGCGCATAAGACGGGATTACGCGGGCGGGATGCCGGATGAGAAAGACATTCTTGCAATCGCGCATCCAGTGGCGGCTTAAGTCAGGCACCATGTGGTGCGTCATATGTTTCTGATAGAAAATGGGCGGGTCACGTTCTGACGGACAAGTGAGGTCTGCGACGATTTCAATTTGATCCGTGCTCTGGCTGGCAAAGATCTCATCCGACATCGGGTGTTGAGCCCCGGTCAGTTTCAGATAAGCCGCATAGAATGGCTCATCTACGCACTGCGTATCAGCCCGCGCGCCGAAGCTGCGCATCATCGTCGTCGACATGTTTCGAGGCCCAGACCACATGGCGATCCGTAGGCAAGGGTCAGTCATTTGATCGGCGTCAGGTTGGTTTCGACCAGTTGCTTGTAAAGCGAGGACAGCCGCTCCGTCATCGGTCCATGCAAGCTCTCAATGATACGGCCATCAACCTCTCGCACGGGCGTGGCGCCTGCAAATGTGCCCGTGATGAAGGCTTCATCGGCAGAATAAACGTCGAAAAGAGAGAAGCGCTTCTCGAACACCGGAATATCATTTTCGCGGCAAATCCGGATCATGTTTGCGCGGGTGATCCCGCCGAGACAGTATTCCGGCGGGCTGGTCCAGACCTCCCCATCGCGCACAATGAAGAAGTGCGTCGAGTTACACGTTGCGACAAAGCCATCAGGGTCCAGCATCAAGGCTTCGTCCGCCCCCGCCTTGTCCGCCTGAATACAGGCGAGAATGCAATTGAGCTTCGAGTGCGAGTTCAGCTTCTGGTCTTGCTCGGCAGGCCCCGTGCGACGGACATGCGCGGTAAACAGCGAGACCCCCTTGGCTTGAATCTCCGGCACCGGCGATTTGTATTCGGGGATGATGACGATGGTCGGCGGCGTGATCGTAAAACGAGGACCTTGATAAGGCGTCTTTTTCACCCCGCGGGTCACCATCAAACGGATGTGTACCCCCTCTGTCATGTCCTGCGCTTTGAGGCAGTCGAAAAGTTGTTGGCTGAGCTCATCCGGGGTCGGGCCAATGTCCATATCGATGGTCTTGGCACCAGAATAAAGCCGCTTTAAATGCGCGTCCAAGAAAGCGACGCCGCCTTTGTGGACCCGCATCCCTTCCCAAACGCCGTCGCCCAGCAAGTATCCGCTCTCAAACACTGAGACGGTTGCTTCATCGCGATGTTTGAGCTCGCCATTGATTGAGACCAGGATGTCGGCGTTGCGCTCATCATAAACGTAGTCATGAACGCCGTGCGCTTCATCCATCATGGCC
>JBCBDI010000013.1:0-21902 GCA_038529885.1 Pseudomonadota bacterium | reverse complement strand
CTCAATCGTTTTCAAGCGATCCTTGGAGGCGGAGTCTTTTTCCTTTTTCAAAGCTTCTGCTTCGATGCGCAGCTGCAAGAGACGGCGATCAATCTCGTCCAGCTCTTCTGGCTTAGAATCGACTTGCATGCGCAGGCGCGACGCCGACTCGTCCATCAAGTCGATGGCTTTGTCGGGTAAGAAGCGATCAGTGATGTAGCGATTGGACAGCGTCGCCGCTGAAACAATCGCCGCGTCCGACACGCGCACCCCATGATGGGCCTCATAGCGGCCCTTCAAGCCCCGCAAGATCGAGATTGTGTCCTCGACCGTCGGCTCATCGACATAGACGGCCATGAAGCGCCGCGCCAAAGCCGCATCGCCTTCAACATATTTGCGATACTCATCCAGCGTCGTCGCGCCGAGACAATGCAACTCACCGCGGGCAAGAGCGGGCTTGATCAAGTTCGACGCGTCCATAGCGCCATCGGTTTTGCCGGCGCCGACCAGCGTGTGCATCTCATCAATGAAAAGCACGATGCCGCCTTCGGCCTGTTCCACTTCTTTCAACACCGCCTTTAAGCGCTCTTCGAATTCACCGCGAAATTTTGCGCCGGCAATCAAAGCGCCCATATCGAGCGCGAGCAGGCGTTTGTCTTTGAGGCTTTCCGGCACATCGCCATTGACGATGCGCAGCGCCAGCCCTTCGGCAATCGCGGTCTTACCGACACCAGGCTCACCGATCAAAACCGGATTATTCTTGGTGCGTCGCGACAGGACTTGAATGGCGCGGCGAATTTCTTCATCGCGGCCAATCACCGGGTCGAGTTTGCCAGAGCGCGCATCGGTGGTGAGGTCGCGTGTATATTTTTTGAGCGCCTCGTAGCCTTCTTCCGCATTGGCGCTATCGGCTGTGCGCCCTTGGCGCAGCTGCGTCACCGCGGCTTCGAGGAGGCTTGGCGTCACGCCCGCTTGGGTCAGCGCGTCCGCGGCTTTGTTTTTCTTCAATCCCGCGAGCGCGATCAACATGCGCTCGACGGTAATGAAACTATCGCCCGCTTTCTTGGCGGCGGCTTCGGCATCGGCGAAGAGTTTCGCGGTGCTTTGGTCCAGGCGGAGGCCACCCTGGCCACCGCTGACTTTTGGGATCCCGCGCAAGGCGTCCTCTAAGAGCTGAACCACGCGCTCAGGCTGGCCACCCGCCGCGCGAATAAGGTTCACCGCGAGCTGATCGCGGTCATCGAGCATGGCTTTGAGAATATGCTCAGGCAGGAAGAGTTGATTGGAATTGGCGAGCGCTGCGGTCTGGGCGGCTTGTAAGACGCTTTGCGCGCGCTCTGTATAGGTGTCAAAGTTCATCTTCATCCCCTTTCAAAGGCAGATTATCCGCCAAACTCGAGTTGCGCGGACCGGATTTTAAGGTTCCAGGCCCCGCTCAGCGGCAGCCTGTCTGATTGTCATGTGGGAATAGCAAAACGGGTTCGCAAGTGAGACTTTGCGAACCCGTTCTAATGCATGCGTGAAACGGTCTTAGGTGGCCGGAATAAGACCGGCTTTTTCCGGGTCACCGACCATTTTTGTGAGAGTTTTCCGCAGCTTGTTGAGCGCTTGATGCTCAATCTGACGGACCCGCTCTTTTGAGATGCCCAGCCGCGTGCCGAGCACTTCCAAGGTGACCGTGTCTTCTGAGAGGCGGCGCTCTTTAATGATTAGCGTTTCGCGCTCGTTTAAGACTTCCAGCGCCTCAGCGATCCATTCTTTGCGTTTGGCGCTGTCGCGCTCTTCCATGACTTGCTGATCTGGGGTCGCGCCTTCGTCTGGCAACAGGTCCTGCCATTGCGCATCGCCATCAACCGCCAGAGGCGCATTGAGCGAGCGGTCGGAGGCGGAAAGCCGAGACGCCATCGTCTCCACATCGCGCTCCGGTACGCCGAGATGTTCAGAAACCCATTTTTTGTTTTCGGCCGTCATCACCGCGTCGCCGGTATCATCAATTTTAGCGCGCAAGCGGCGAAGATTGAAGAAAAGCGATTTTTGCGCCGCGGTCGTCCCGGTCCGAACGATGGACCAATTGCGCAGGACATAATCCTGAATAGAAGAGCGGATCCACCAAGCGGCATAGGTCGAGAAGCGTACTTCGCGAGACGGCTCAAATCGAGCGGCAGCTTGCATCAGGCCGACATTGCCTTCTTGGACCAAGTCCGCCAGCGGCAGGCCATAGTGGCGGAATTTCGAAGCCATAGAGATGACGAGACGCATATAAGCGGTGGTCAGCTCGTGCAGGGCGCGTTCGTCTTCCTCGTCCCGCCATCGCCGGGCCAGGTTTAATTCATGCTCTGCCTCGAGCATGGGCGCTTTCATCGCCTTGCGAACGAATTGACGGTCTGCGTTACCACCTTGCTGCGCTATAGCCACGTATCACCTCCAAACCCCTATTAAGGGTGTGTTCATGAAGGTTTACGAGCGGTATGCGTAAGTGGATCAAAAAAATTCTTGAAAAAGTTTGAGACGCTCTAAAAGCAAAAAGCCCCGCCGGTTGGGCGGGGCTTCCTTTAAGTCTTTTCGCCGTCTTCCGGCTCGCCCTTTCAGGCGGCTTTTTTCTTCTTCGCCAGAGACTCTGCCAAGCGATCCATTGCAGTGCTATGGTCAATGCTTTCAACAGCGGCAAGCTCGCGGGCCATCCGGTCCAGCGCGCTTTCATAGAGCTGACGCTCAGAGTAAGACTGCTCCGGCTGATCTTCCATACGGTGCAGGTCGCGGACGACTTCTGCGATAGAGATCAGATCGCCAGAATTGATCTTGGCTTCGTACTCTTGAGCGCGGCGAGACCACATGGTCCGCTTGATCCGCGCTTTACCGCCAAGTGTTTTCAAGGCGTCTTCGACCAGTTTGGAGCCTGCCAGTGCCCGCATGCCAGACGCAATGGCGCGATTGGTTGGGACACGCAGGATCATTTTGTCCTGGTCAAACGAGACAACATAGACTTCCAAGGTCATGCCAGCGACTTGCTGCTGCTCGATTGCGGTGACGGTGCCAACGCCGTGGGCAGGATAAACGATCTTCTGACCTTCTGCGAAATCTAGTTTCGTTGCCGCATCTGCTGTTGCCATGTGGAGACCTCTTCTTCTACGCAAACGAGCCACGTTGCCGGCGAGAAAATCTCGTAAGTTGCCGACATATGCATGGCTCGGATATGGTGTTGTGACGTTTTTATATAGCACAACCGGCATTTATTCTCAATAGGGACGTTCAATTCTCATTAAGAATTGGATTTGGCCTTAAGTGGCGGGCAATTCGATGGTAAATCGCGCCCCGCCTTCTTCACGATTCTCAGCAATGACGGTGCCCATATGGGTGGTGACGATCTGCGCCACGATGGAGAGACCTAAGCCAGAATTGTTGCCAAAAGCGGCCCCAGCGGGTCGGTCTGTGTAAAATCTTTCGAAGATTTTCTCGAGTTTATCCACAGGGATGCCCGGCCCATTATCCTCAACCAGGATGCAGGCCGTGGTTTGCGGGCCTTGGCGGCTTTGACGCAAGGTGACGGTCACTTCATCGCCCTCTGGGGAGAAAGAGCGGGCATTATCGATCAAATTGCGCAGCACCTGCCCAAGTGGGCCTTCACGGCCGCGAATGGTGAGCCCCGCATCCATCGTGGCATCATTGAAGACCACTTTGACATTGCGCTGATGTTCCAGGCCTTCATAGGTCCGCACGACATCGCGCAAGAAAGAAGACAAATCGAGCTGTTCGGTCGGAATGCGGGTGATTTCCGCCTCCAGGCGCGAGGCATTAGAGATATCGGTGATCAGCCGGTCCAGGCGTTTCACATCTTGGGCGATCACTTTGCGCAATTTTTCCCGCGCTACCGGATCGTCTTGGACCATTTCAGCGGTTTCAACAGCCGAGCGAATGGAGGTGAGCGGGTTTTTCAGCTCATGCGCCACATCCGCCGCAAAGGCCTCATTGGCTGTGATCCGTTCAAACAGCGCGTCGGTCATGGCCTCAACCGATTGCGCCAGGTGGCCGATTTCATCATGCCGTTTGGTGATGCGTGTCAGCTCGAGCTTGCTGCTGGTTCCGCTGCGGATGCGATCGGCTTCACTGGCGAGCCGCCGGAGCGGGTTGGCGATCCCGACGGTGAGCAATCCTGACGTGATCAGCGCGACCAGGATGGCGACGGCAATAAACGGGATGAGCGCCGCCCGTTCGGCCCGAATAATGGCATCGATATCATTCGATTCCAGGGTCAATACGCCAACCACGGCAGAGACGTGCTGGATCGGCAGAGACACAGAGATGATCCGCTGGCCGCGATCATTGAAGCGCTGACTGGCGGCTTCATTGCCGGTAATCGCCTCGGCATATTCTTCCTCAAAGGTGAGGGTGCGCACCGCTGCTTCGCCTTCGGTCGGTCGGAAGGAACCGAGCACAGACACAGCCCATTCTGACAGACTTTTGCTCCAGACGGTCAGCTGATCCGGGTCCTGCAGCGGCGGCAGATTCTCAACAATCACGCGGTCGGAGAGGAAATAGCTATCCCCCACCAATTCGCCTTCGGTATTGTAGATCTTGCCCCGCATGGATTGCGGCAAAGACAAAGACGCCATCACGTCTTTGGCGAGCGCGTCATCCAAGATGGGTTGCGGTTCGCCATAGGCGGCATCATCGCCAATGAGATTGGACAAGAGCCGCGCTTGGCCGACCAGGTCGGTCTTCTTCGAGACCACAAAGGTTGCGCGCATCTCATTCAGGACCATCGCCCCGACAATGAGGATGATCAGCCCGGCCAGGTTGGACGCGAAGATCAGCCGTGCGATCCTGGAGCCGAGCAAACGCCGACTCCATCGCCTGACATTGAATCTGTTTTGCGCCGAAGCCATAAGTCGCAGTCTCGTCTAACGAAGCTGAACTTTACCCGTCTGCGGCAACTTTCATAGAGACAATGGAATCTGGGTCACGCGGCGGTTCGCCTTTGGCGAGCACATCGATCACGTCCATGCCTTCCGTCACTTTGCCCCAAACTGTGTACTGATTGTCGAGGAAGCTCGCATCATCAAAGCAGATGAAGAACTGGCTATTGGCGCTGTGCGGCTGGTTGGTGCGGGCCATTGAGCAAGTGCCGCGAACATGTGGCTCGGCGTTAAACTCAGCCTGCAGGTTCGGCTTGTCGGAACCGCCCATGCCGGTGCCATTCGGGCACCCGACTTGCGCCATGAATCCAGCAATCACGCGGTGGAAGACGATGCCATCATAAAACCCTTCACGCGCCAGTTCGCGGATGCGGTCGCAATGTCCTGGGGCAAGGTCTGGGCGCAGTTCAATGGTCACGCTGCCTTGTGAGGTTTCCATCAAGATTGTGTTTTCGGCATCAGCCATAGCGGGAAGCTCCTGAAGTGAGTTTCCCTTCGCATAAGCGCTAATCTGCGGCGTTGAAAGACCTGATTAGCGGCTATCGCCCGCAATGTCGTAGAACAGCGAGAAGTCGATCGGTAGAGCGTCGCGGATATATTGGCGCACGAAGAGATTCTGATCAGCGATTGGCTTGCGGGTCACATAGACCACATCGAACCGGCGCAGCGGCGTCCAGCTCGCAAGGCTCGGATCATAAATGCCAGCTTTGATATCAAACACGGCTGATTTGACCTCGCCGCCGGGCATGCGGCGCATCAAGACCACCGTGCGCGCCTTACCGCGCTCTGTGATCCCGCCGGCCATGATGATCGCCTGCAGCGGATCAATCTGGCCCGGCAGATCGAACAGGCCTGGATTGGTCACCTCGCCGCCAACAAAGACGCGCTGCGAGGCGGCATTTGTCAGAAGTACATCAATATCGGGGTCATTCAGCTCGGTGGCCATGGCGGCAACCACGGTCTCGCGCACTTGATCGACGGTGCGAGCCGAAGCTTGGATGGGCGGCGAATAAGGCATGCGGAACCGGCCATCCGGCCCGACTGTGACGGTCCGGGTAAGTTCGGGCGCGGTATGCACGATGACTTCTAACTGGTCGCCAGGCGCGATGAGATAGAAGGCGTCTTTGCCATCTTCATGGCGCCAGTCTTGGCTCGGGAAATGCTCAGATTGAACCGGTGCGGCCGTCTGACAGGCCGACAGAACAAACGGGATCAAGGCAAGGCAGAGCAGGCGATTCATAGCAGCCAAAGTTCAGAAAATTCTTCGCTGAGACCGTCTGCGTTAATGTTTAAGGAAGTATCAAGCAGGTAAGAAGAAATCGCCGTATTTTGAGTTCGGAGCCCTTGTGGATGACCGACATGTCTGACTGGGGACCTACTGGGGTCGTTCAGGCTGAGCCGGGTTATGTCCCCGCTCGGCCCAGACTCGGCGTGTCTGACCTTCTGCTGCAGCTGTGGCGTTCAAAATGGTTGATGATCTTGGTCGCGCTGCCGATCTTTGCGCTCGGGCTTTTCCTCGCGTTTCAGATGCCGAAATCATACGAATCGCGGTCGGGCCTTTATGTCACCTCTGGCGACGAGGTGCGGTCGACGACGATCCTCGGCGATCCAAGCTTTGATCAAGGCCCGGGCATCCAAGAAGTGATCCAAGGCGAGCTTGAAATTTTACAGACCTATCTGGTCGCCGAACGCACGCTCTCGCGGTTCCCACTCGACCGCGTCTATCCGGAGCTTGCCGCGGCGCGCGACAAAGAAATCGCCAAAAGCCCCCAAGATGCCGAAGCAATCGAGTTTGAGTATTTCCAAAAGGGCGTCGATACGTTTCGCAAAGCGTTCTGGGCGAGCGCGTCTCCGGCCTCCAACATTATTGCGGTTGGCTTCAAGCATGAAGACCCGCAAGTGGCTGCAGAGCTGCTGAATGCTGCCGTCGCCGCTTACCTCAATCGCCGCTCTGAACTGTTTGGCGCGCGTCCGGTGGATCAATTGCAGGCCGAGCGCAAGCGCGTCGAAAGCGAGCTCTTAAGTGCAGAGGATGAGATCCGCGTCTTTCTGACTGAGAATACGATCCGCGATTTCGTCAGCGAACGCTCGACGGCGCAAGAGCTGTTTTCTGCAATCACCAATGAGCTGTTCAGCGTCACGGCCGAGATTAGCGCCGTGAATGGGCAGCTGGAACGCACCCAGGCGCAGCTCGCGGCGACGCCTGCCGAGCAAGACCTCTATGTTGAAGATTCCAGCGCCCAACGCCTGCGCGAGTTGGAGATTGAGCGCAATCAGGCGCTCGTCAATTACACTCCAGACAGCCGCCGTGTGCAGGCGATAGATCGCCAGATTGAAGAGCTGCGGGCCTTTCTCGGGGCACAAGAGGGGCCGGTGGGCACGGTACGCCGCGGGCCAAACCCAACTTACCAAGCCCTCGAAACCGCCCTCAACGGGTTCGAAAGCCAGGCGCAGTCGCTGATCCAGCAACGCGCCGAATTGCAGCGCCAATTGCAAGCGGTGGAAGACAAATTGGATCGCTTCACCGCGCTTGAACCAGAATGGAATGAGTTACAGCGCAACCGGGATCTAATCGAAGCCAATATCCGCAACATCGCAGAGCGTGCGCAGCGCGAAGGAACAGTTGCGGGCATCACGGCAGACGCTGCCGATAGCGTGAAAATTACAGAGCCTGCCACCGTGCCGATTGAGGGCAGTAGCCTTAAATTGCCAGTCGCGGTATTGTCTCTGCTTTTTGCCGGGTTCACCGCTTTGCTCGTCGGTCTGTTTCGTACGCTCACACGGCAAGGGTTTTCAACCTCGTCCTCGTTTCAGCGCACCACGGGCATTCGCGTGCTCGGAGCGGTCGGGCGCGCATAAGCCCGCGCTTTTGGTTAAACCCCGTTAACCAAGATCATGATACGGCCTGAGAGACTATTATCTTAAGGCTCACTCGCTGATGCGCGACCTTCGCGAAGATCTCGAACCCGTTTGGAGGATGGCTTACCGCCTGCCGGCCCGCGAAGCTGGCGCGAAAGTCATAATGTTCGTCTCTTCACTGAGCGGTGAAGGCACGACCAGCATGGCGGCGAGCTTTGCCGCGATTGCGGCGCGCCGGACCGAGAAACCCGCTTGGTTGGTCGATTTAGATCTTAAGCGCAATCGCGCCTTTACCGGCTTTGAGAAACGCTTTGCGAGAGACATTGGCAAACCGGGCCGGGCCTTTGACGCCTCTTTGCGCCAGCCGCCAATCTACTCGATCTCGCCGAGCGCGGCCGATGCCAAGCAAGACAAATTGCTCACCGCGCATGAGATTGAAGGCTTGCCGTTGCTTGTCACACGGTTTCGCAGAGAGCGCTTGCAAGCCGGTCAGCAAGCCATTTTGAAGTCTTCGCCTGCTTGGTGGACCGCCTTGCGCGGCATTTCAGGTTGCGTGATTGTCGACGCCCCTGCCCTCGACCGGTCCGCCGCTGCGCTCACCATGGCAGAAGAAGCAGATGGAATCGTCCTTGTCGTTGAGGCGGATCGCACCAACGCAGTCGATGTTGCCGGGGCCATGCGCGACTTGGAGGCCAAAGGCGGAAACGTTCTCGGCGCGGTCATGAACAGGGTTGGCGCAGATGCTCAATTCGCAGATCGCTTCACCGCATAGCGCGACCGCCACTGCGCCCGAACGACCGGTGAGCGGGCTCGAATATGCGCTCCTTTTTCTCGTATTGATGGTTTTCAGCGAAGGGATTTTGCCGCGGCTTGTCTCCAGCGAGGAAGTTGCTGAAGGCTCGCCTTTCTTGCGTTATCTTTGGTTGCCAATCTATGGCGTCGTCTTTTTGGGCCTGGTCTGGAAAGCCGGTGAAATTGCCCGGGTCTGCTTGCGGCTCCCCTTCTTGATGGCCCTACTCGCAATTTGTGCCTTTTCTTTTCTCTGGTCGATCGATCCCGGCCTCACTCAGCGCCGGAGCCTCGCCATCATCATGACCAGCGCCGCCGGGCTGTATCTCGGCACCCGCTATAGCTGGCAGACCTTGCTGCGCGTGCTTGGCGGGCTTTGGCTTGTGGTCGGTCTTGCAAGCTTCGTCACCGCGCTGTTGCTGCCTGAGTTTGGCCGCGCGCAGGACATCCATGCAGGGGCGTGGAAAGGGCTCTACTATGAGAAGAACCAGCTTGGCGGGCATATGGCGCGCGCGGCGGTGTTCTCTGCCTTTTTATGGATCATGGACCGCCGCTTTAAAACGCTTTGGGCGGGGGCCTTCCTACTCAGCGTGGTGATGGTTTTGCTGACCACGTCTAAGACCGCGCTATTAGGTCTGCTTCTGGGGCTTGGGATCTTGGCTGTGGGCGCGTGGATGAAGCGCGGTGTTCGGACCAGTCTTGTGACCCTATGGGCGGGTGTGGTCTGCGCTGCCCTTGTAACAAGCCTGTTCGTCTTAGCGCCCGGCCTTGTCTTCGAACTGCTCGGCCGGGATGCGAGCTTGACCGGTCGAACCGATATTTGGGTGACCTTGATTGGCTATATCGAGGAGCGCCCGCTCTTGGGCTATGGCTATGGCGCGTTTTGGGCGGTCGATAGCGAGCCCGGTAATTGGGTCCGCGAAGTCCTGCAATGGGATGCGCCGACGGCTCATAATGGCTGGCTCGAAGTGGCAATTGCACTCGGTCTTGTTGGGCTGGCATTCCTCACGCTTGATTTCCTGATGACGCTGGTGCGAGCCCTCTTAGCGAGCCTCGACACCTGGACGGGCCTCTTCGCCCTCGCCTTTTGTGCGCAATTTTTCCTGTTCAGCCTGTCGGAAAGTGCATCCTTGCAGCAAAATTCGATCGTTTGGCTAATCTATGTCGCTCTGGCTGCGAAACTCACGCAACGCCCGAAAGGCTTGTTTGCGGTCAAGCGCGCTTGGGCGTCGCGGGAACCGGCGGCTCCAGCGCCGTATCCGGCCCCGTCTCGGAGCGTTTAAGCGCCGCGACCCCGTAGAATTTTAAGTCCACCCACCAGACGATTTTCGACAGGCCCCTAATCGCCAGATCAAGCTGAAACGCCCGGCCTTTATGTCTGACCAGTGTAAGCGCGCCCCATTGCAAGCCATGCCAGAGGGCTTTCGCCGCCCCAATCGCCATCCATACAGGGACCCGCTCATAGCGTTTCGGCGTGCTTTTGAGCGCGAGCGTCAACGGTGCCTGCCCGTAGGAAAAAGCGCGCCGCAACGTGTATGCGAGCGTCACGCGCTCTTCCGGCGGGTGCTCAAAGACGGGCGCAGCGCCCGCCCAAGCAAAGCGTCCACCAGACCGCTCGATGCGGGAAAAGAGCAGGTCATCTTCGCCGCCCATCTCATTCATGCGGACATCAAACCAGGGCGCGCCGCCGTCAATTTGTGCAAAATCTATCAGAGCATTGCCGCATCCATAAGAGGTCTCAATATAGCCGCTCGGCAGATCGGGCTCGCGCGCGAAGAAGCGCTCGAAATAAAGGGTGTGCTGGGTGACCCCTTGGGGGAGAACGGTTCGTACAGGTCCGAAGGTGCAAGCGGCTGGATGCGCGTTATAGGCGGCGAGGAACTGCTCTAGCCAATCGCGCGGTGCAGACTGATCATCATCCAGAAAGGCGACCAGATTACCTTCCACAGCGCTCATGGCCGTGTTGCGCGCATTGGCGACGCCGGCATTTGGCTCATGCAATGTGATCAAGGTGATGGTAGATGGGCATTCGGTCCGGAGCTGGGCGATTGCGCTCGCCGCCGTCGCGCTCGGTGTATTATCGACAATGATCAGATTGAAGCCGGTCTCGCTTAGGGACTGGGTGAACAGGCTGCGGACCGCCCGCAATAGGCCGTCAGGGCGATTGAAAGTGGGGACGATGACATTGATCACAGCTCGCCCCCATACACCGCAGCCCGGAACAGTTTGAGTGCCAATAAGCGTACACGCATGGGCGCGCGTTTCATCTGAGCAATCTGACAGGCGCGGCGTCCGATCCAGGCGCGGCCTGGCATCTTTCGAACCAAATGGGTCAGACGGTAAAGCCGCGACTCTGCCATCGCGTCCGGATGGCGCTCAATCAGACGCGCAAAATTGGCCCCGGAGACGGCATATTTCGCAATCAAGGCCTGATCGGTATCGAGCCCTAAGTGTGAGGCGGGATTGTCGATGTGATGAACCGTGAACTGATCGGCGACGCGCAGGCCCCAATCCACATCCTCCCAGCCCCAGCCTTGAAAGCCATCATCAAACGCGACTTGGTCCAGGACTGTGCGATGCACG
Source organism: Pseudomonadota bacterium (assembly GCA_038529885.1). GTDB lineage: Bacteria > Pseudomonadota > Alphaproteobacteria > Caulobacterales > Hyphomonadaceae > Henriciella. The sequence continues at coordinate 10,779 of JBCBDI010000013.1, read as the reverse complement.
AGCAGATTTGAGGAAAAGACATAACGCCCCGGCGCCTCGGCGCGAAGGTTCGCAGGCACGCACTCAGAGGCAGCAGATTGGGCCGCATGAAGACGCGTTTCATCCGTCGGCGCGGCATGGCGAAGCGAGAAACCACCAGCCACCAAAGCCGGTTCATCGGTGGCATCAATGGCGTCGAGATAGCGATTGAGAAAGTCGTCATCATCCGGCTGCATGTCGGCGTCGAGATAGAGAATCCATTCGGTCTCTGCCAGCGCCATCAAGCGATTGCGCGCATGACTGCGGCCTTTGTTGACGCGCACGGAGATCAGCCGCGCCGGACCTGGATAGCGACGGATCTGGCGGGTCAGTTGGCGAGTGAGATCGGAATCGTACGACCCATCATCATAAATCAACAAAGTGCAGCGCTCGGCGCCCGGCAAACGGATCAAGCTTGCGAACAAGGCATCCGCATTGTCTTTCCAGGTCGGCACGCAAATGCTGATCTTAGCCTCGCCTTGAAGGCCATTTGAGATGACTTCCTCGCCAGCCTCAGTGGTGCCAGTTTCAGGCTGAGCGTCGGGCGCTTGGCGGGACGGGGTCACAGACGCCATGATCAACGCGTTCTATGCGCGTCGCCGAGCAGGCGGGGCAAAGTCATGAGGAGAATATAGCAGTCGAGCCAGAAAGAGGAACGATTGACATATTCCATGTCCAAGCGCACGCGCTCGCGTACCAATTCTGTTGTCGGCACCGGTCCGCGCGAGCCATTAATCTGCGCCCAGCCCGAAATGCCAGGCTTGACCCGGTGGCGGTGGGCATAGTCGCCAACGATGCTGTTCACCGACTGCTCTTGCGCTGTCATGCCAACCGCGTGTGGCCGCGGGCCGACCAGGGACATCTCGCCTTTCAGGACATTGATCAATTGCGGCACCTCATCGATCGAGGTTTGCCGGATGAAGCGGCCAATTCGCGTGATACGCGGATCATCGGCCTCGGTTTGACGCTGCATATGTTCTGCAGCTTCCGGGTCATCGCGCATCGACCGGAACTTCCAGACGCGAATGATCTGATTGTTAAAGCCGTGGCGTCGCTGGCGGAAAAAGACCGGGCCGGGGCTTTCCAGTTTGATGATCACAGACAAGATCAGAATAAGCGGGCTAAGCGCGACCAGCAGCAGGCTCGCGGCGACCAAGTCGAACACACGCTTCGAGATGGCGCGGCGGGAATCCCGCGGGCTCCCTGAGACATAAGCCGCCGGCGAGTGGGCGATCTTGGCCAGGCTCTCCGACTCAGGGTCAAAGCCGTCCAGATCGAGCAGCAAGACAACACGCTGAGGCAGGATCCGTAATCGGTCGACCAAGGCTTTGACCCGGTGGCGGGCATCCGAGGTCACCGTGACAACGATCCGGTCAATCTCCGGCAATCGATCCCAGGACAGCAGATCATCTAATTGACCCAGCAAAGGCGCGCCGCCAATTTCAGACGGTGCGCGCGAGAGCCGATCGTCAAAGATCCCGACAATGTTGAGCTCATTGGTAATCTCATTGCGCTCAATCAATCGCCGCGCGTTTGGTGTCGCACCAACGATGACAACATTTTCGCTCATCCAACCGGCGCGCAAAGAGTGGCGACAGAACGCCAAAGCATGGGCATGCACAGAGTTAATCGCGAGCCAGGTGAAAACCATGGCCAGCACCGGCCAGGTCGCGACCTCAGACGGATAGACAAAATAGGTGACGAGCCCGAGCGCGGCGAGCGGCAACCCTGCCCCGTTTGCATTCGACAATAAGTGATCGAGAACGCCTTTATTAAGGCGAAACTCGTACGCCGAAGCGAGGCGCAATCCCCAGCTCATCACTACCGGGATCAAGGCAAATGGCAGAATTTGATACACCGTCGAGGAGAGCAAGTTTCCGCCAGACAGAGCCAGGAAATACCAGCTTAGGCCGCAAGCGATGAGGATATCGCCCCATTTCAAGAGGGTCCTTACCCCAGAAGCTGAAAGCGAAATTCGTCTTGCGGGCAGGCGCGCGGAGCCAATGTTTATCGCATTATTAGCCGATATTAGGATGGAGTTCGCATCTGTCGGCGACGCCATATCGGCCGCAGGAGTCGGTGCTCCTGTCTCTTCGTTCAAGCCAACGTGCATCTCGCGTCCCTAGTACTTGGCGACCACCATCGCATATGAAGGTCAAGATTAACCTTCACGCAGTTGGCGAAATTGATGCAATTCCAATGCCGTACCGGGTGCTCGGGCTTCGGCGGGTGGTTAGGACTTAACTACAATTTGTCCTTAACCCACTCGCGGGTTAGGAAACCGTCAATCACGTCGCAGACAAGACCAATCTCAGTTAGGGCTGAGATATAGCGATCTGGATCGACCAAAGTCTTCCAAATCGAGCCCGCTTCAAACTGGTCATCGGCTTCCAAAGCGAGGGTCAAATGATCGCCCTCAAACACGCCGCGAAGCTTGCCCCCTTTAAAGTGACGCTCGAGCGCGATCAGGCGCTCCATCCGATCCGGCGTCAGCAAATAGCGCGCTTCGACTTGGTCATTTGAATAGATAGTGAAATTGTCCTCGAGTTCCTTGGCGACCATGTCGACCTTTTGCAATTCCTTGTCGCCAAAGAAGCCTTTCCACCAGCCCTGACGGGCAATCAGCGTCCGCCCGAGGAAACGATCCGGGTACTGAATGTGGAAGAGCAAACCCTGAAAGGTTGTCACCGTCCGGCGGTTTTTGCCTGACCCCCGCTGTTCTGTCAGTTTGCATTCGACCAGCGAGAAATGCGTCTCCGCGCGGTCGCCTTCAATCAGGTCTTCGAACTTTCGCTCATCATAGCTGGGCAGAAGCTTCGCGTTTTTGAGCACCTCAAAAGCGGGTGTCGGGGCTTTGCCATCTCCGCCGCCGCGATTGAGCAATTGTCCGGCTGCATCGCCTGAGCTTTGCGTTTTGAGCCAGGCCCCTGCACTCTTCCAATCTGAGATGCCGCGCATGTCCGGATGCAGCGTGTCATAGGTAAACCCAAAGGCTTCAGCGGCAGACCCGACCACCAGCTGCTTGGTTTCGGATTTCATCGCAAACAGAGGCACCCAGGCGACGCCGCTGGCGACCGCTGTTAAGGCAACCGCCAAGATCAGCGTCATGAACAGGCCGTTGCCGCCGGTCAGGATCAGAATAAAGAGCGCACCCGCGGCCGCGATTGTGCCCATGGTCAGGGTGCGATTGCGGGCCTTGGCGATGGTCGATTTGCGCTCGGCTTCGCGCTCGGCCAAAGCCGGCTCAAGCGTTTCCGTCCAGGTCTTCATGGCATTTTCAAATTCTGGGCGCTGCGAAATGATTGATGAGAAAATCGCATTCATCAAAGGGTCAGCCATAGGGGAGGTCCTTGTCTATTCGTCGCTCCAAAGGGGTCTGTCCGGCGACACAGCGGTTGCGAGACGGCTCAATAGCGCATGCAGCGTCGCGGCTTCTTCAGGCGAAAGCGCGTTCAAGAAATCCTGCTCACATTCCAGCGCCAGTGGGATCACGGCCGCGTAAATCGCTTGGCCCTCGCTCGACAGACGCATCGGCGCGCGGCGGCGATCATCGCGGTCAATGTCCCGCTCGAGAATGCCGCGCTCGATCAAGCTCGCCGCGGCGCGGCTAACCGTGGGTTTGTCCATGAAGGTGCGTTGCGCGACTTCGGTGCTGGTGAGACCTTCTTGTTCTCCAAGGACCGCAATAATTCGCCATTGCCAGATCGACAGCCCAAACTCGCGCTCATAGATATCCGCAATCTTGCGCGAGATTGCGTTCGATAGGACCGAAAGCCGGTAGGGAAGAAATCCGTCCAGAATGAGTGAAGGTGTTTCCGTCATGCGCGCCGCCTCGTAAAACCGCTTAGGCAAAAAGCTTTAGCACACTGTTTACAGGCTCTTAGCCGTCCCGTCTCGTTCCAATTGTGAATCGCGCGGCAGTTGTGCTTCTCGTCCCAGTGTTTAAGTTTGGGACGTGGTGATAATGAACTTCTGCCCATGTTCGTTATGATCTGCCTTTGAACCGCCGCAATAGGTTTGAAATATTGCCGCAGCGAATGGAGAGGCGAGCGCAAAAAATGGAGTGGTCTGAGAAGAATTCGATTGGCCAATCGGCCCCGAACCTGCCCATCATCCAAGAATATTTAGACGTGTCGGCCCATAATTTTGCCGATGTCACGTCTATGGCGTGGCATGTGACCCCGCTTCAAGGCCCGAACGGCTATGGCCGAGTGTCAGGTGACTTGTGGGTAGCCGGCAATTGGCTCTTTTCAGACCTCAGCCTGCCCGCAGTTCTCTTCCAAGTTGACACCTGCCATTTGGTTGAAGCGTCCACGCATATTGATCTTGAACGCTTTGTTTATGGTCAGGAAAGTGGGCGAACAAATGGGACGGACGCGATCTTAAATGGCCCAGGACGTATTCAATTCTTTGACCGCCAACACACTTTTGAGTCTGTGGCGTCTGACAGGCGTGTACAAACGATTTCACTCCCTCGCGAGCGACTTGGTTTGCCATTGGATGCGTGCGTTGAAGGCCCTGACATTGATGCCGCATCCTTTGTCGGCGAAATCGTATTTGCCGAATGGGATGCGCTCTTCCACAGCTTGAGCGCGAACCAAGGCAGGCTCTCTCAAGGCCAACTCGATCGGTTCATTGCCTGCATCAAAATGGCGATGGGGGTTGCACCCGAACGCGAAGACATTCGCAATCATGCGCGTGAGGCGCTGTTTCGAAAGATCTGTCGGTTCATTGAAAGTCAGCTCGATTCTCCAAACTTAACGACTGAAACACTGCTCCACCAATTTGGCGCATCGCGGGCGACCCTATACCGCATGTTCGAGCCGATGGGCGGCGTGCGGAATTATATCACGCATCGCCGGGCGACATCGGCCTTGGCATTCATCGCACGCAGTGAAGAACAACGCGGCGTGGTCAAAGCAGCATGCGAACGCTGGGGCTTTTCTTCACCGGCGAATTTCAACCGCACCATTCAACGCCTGTTCGGCAACAACCCAACCGCTCTGCTCTTTTCAGATGACGCCCTGATCCATGAGACAAGGACACTCTCGAATTTTGTCGAGGACTATGTTGCGATCCGTTATGAGGGCGCGGAAAAAGAGATGACTGAACTCGCCGCTTAGGCCCTGGTGCCGTTCGATCGTTTCGTCTCAAGAGCCCATGGGCCCAACACCATGTAGATGCACCAGGACAAGATAAACGTCTCTTCGATTGCCAAACGTAGCAACGTGACCTGCACGATGGGTCTTCGATAAAATACGCTTCCATCGCTGGGCTTGAGAAACAACCAACCGTCTGCATGCATCAAAGTTTGAGACATAGCGACAACGACTTTCCGTGAGTTTCTGCGATTTTGATGGCTGAAAGGCGGGGCAAAATGTGCCGCAGTCCCAATCAAAGATAAGGGCGGCCTATGCAGACCCATCCAAATATCGACGCGCAATCAATGATACAGCTCCAGTCGCAGACGGCACGGCTATCGACTGAAGCGTTTGTCGATCTCGTGGCGCCAATCCTGACACTGAATGAGATTTCGAACTCGGCGAGCGAAAACCAATACTCGGCTAAGGAATGGTATGCGGACCGGTTTAGCCTCGGGGTGATTGAAGCGGCGCCGATGGCTTATTCTCGTGAGGCATCGCACATTCGCGATATCTCACATCTCATTGTTGTGTGCCGCTACTTAGTTGGCCGTGAAAGCGGCCTTCATCATGGCGAGGTTACCGAACGCACAGCCGGTCCGATTTACATCATTGATCAAGAAGTTCCGTGCGAGCTCATCATCAGCAGGTTCGAATGTCAGATGTTCTATATCTCAAAGTCGGATCTCGGCTTTGTCCCTGGCGAGACCAATCCGAACTTGGAAATCACGCGTGAAAGTTTAATCGGTCAACTCGTCCACCGGAGCATGGATCGGGTATTTCAGTCGCTCGAGGAGGGCTGCAGCGCTATGCCCGCGGGGCCAGCCAATTGCTTCATCTCATGTTTGAAAATTGCGCTTGGGGCTCACCCACAACGCGGCGATGTTCGAGCCGATGCGCGTGATGCGCTGTATCGATTGATCTGTGACTATATCGAAGAAAATTTGGGCGATCGAACCCTTGGTGTTTCGTCGATCTTGCGGCGCTTTGGTGTGTCTCGCGCCGGGCTTTATCGTATGTTCGATGCGCAGGGCGGCGTCCGGCTATACATCAATCAAAGACGGGCCCTACGCGCTCTTCTAGAGATCTCACGAGCCCCGCAGCGCCGCGGTGTTCTGCGCGCCGCTTGCGAACGATGGGGATTTTCATCTCAGCCCAACTTCAATCGGCAGATAAAGTCCCTCTATGATGCAACGCCCGGCGCCATTTTCGGCGCGCGATCCGCGGCGACGCCTTCGCGACAGTCGCACCAGTCATTCTTTCGCTTTATCGCAACATTGGCTTAGTTCGCCGCGCTGGTGACTTCATCGATAGGGATCACGTATTGCCGGGCGCAGAATTGGCAGTCCACTTTCAGAGTCCCGTCGGGTTCAACCATATCGCGCAGGCTCTCATCGGCCATGCCTTGCAGCGTGCCGACCAAGCGGTCGCGGCTGCACGTGCAGACATCGTCCAAAGCTTGCGCATCCGCATCCATCGCCACACCGCCTTCATGGAAGAGACGATAGACAAGATCCGTCGCGGGCAAGGCCGGGTCGGTGAGTTCTTCATCGGTGAGGGTTGAGAATAAAGCTTCAGCCTCACGCCAACCGTCTTCGGTGTCGCCGCGGGCCATGTCACCTGCAATTTTCTGCACCATCATGCCGCCAGCGCGCCACTCGCCGCCCGCGTCTTTGTGGACAGCGAGCCGCAACAGCGTGTCGACTTGTTCTGACTGGCGGAAATAATCCTGCGCGCACTCAGCCATCGAGCCCTTGGCCAATGGAACGATGCCTTGATAGGGCTTCAGGTCGCGATTCTCATAGACGATCATCAGGCCCAGTCGGCCCATGGCGCCGAACAATTGCGGCATATGCGGCTTGTCGCCTTTATTGACTTTGTCGAGCCAGGCCCAGCGTTCCGACTCATGCTTGGCATAGCCGCGCAAGCCGCCAGCCTTGGTGTATTCGCCAACCAGCATCGAGACTGGGCCATCGCCTTCAGCTTGCGCGAGGACCTTGCCCTCGAACTTCATGCCAGAGCCAACCAAAGCTGACAGCATCACCGCTTCGCCAAGGATCTCAGCCAAGTGATCCGGGTAAGCATGGCGCTTTAGAATGGGAGAGATGGTGCCCTCGGACAAACGAATAACCCGCCCACGCACGGGCAAGCCTTGCGGGCTGAAGCCAGCGACAAAGTCGTCCATGGGGATATTCGATTGCGTCATCGCGCTCTCCATAAGAAGGAAGGCGGCCATGTGGCAAGCCTGAAGGCACGTTACAAGGTTTCCCCGGCAGCAGGGCTCGCCAGCGCCCCGGAAAGACACTAGCTAAGCCAGCATGACGACCCCACGCCTCACCGATACGTTTCGTTCTCAACGCCTCACTCTATCCTATGCCGAATGGGGCGCTCCAGACGCGCCGCCTCTGGTATTGGTACATGGCGGACGGGACCAGAAACGCAGCTGGGACCGCGTCGCAGCGCGGCTCGCGCAGAACTACCGCGTCTTCGCGCATGATTTGCGAGGCCATGGTCAAAGCGACTGGGTCACAGATGGCGATTATGGCGTGATGGACCATGTCTATGACCTGGCCAGTCTGGTCGAGCATTTGGAGCTTCAGACCTTTACCCTCATCGGCCATTCGCTCGGCGGGAATATCACGCTGCGCTATACCGGCCTGTTCCCGGACAAAATTGAAAAACTCGTTTCGATTGAGGGGCTTGGCCCGTCGCCTAAAATGCTCGCGGAGCGCCAAGCCATGTCGGTGACGGCGCGTCTGATGCGCTGGATGGATCAGCGCCGTAAGCTTTCGGATCGCGGTCCGCGGGTGATGAAAGATCTCGACGAGGCCAAGGGACGGATGCAGGCGGCCTTCACGCATTTGCCAGACGATCTCATTCATCACCTGACCGAGACCGGGATCAAAGCCAATCCCGATGGCACTGTCAGCTGGGCTTATGACCCAGCAGGCATGGGCTTCTCGCCATCGGACATATCGCATGACGATTTCGTCCAGCTTTGGCGTGAGATTACCTGTCCGACTTGGCTTGTCTATGGGGCCACATCTTGGGCCTCCAACCCTGCCGAAGATGGCCGCGCGGAACCGTTTCAGAATGCCAGCGTCAGCGTCATCGAGGAGGCCGGGCACTGGCTGCATCATGACCAGTTCGATGATTTTATGGGTCAGCTCGAAGCCTTCCTTGGCAGCGCCTGACCGCTCTGCTTAGGTAGAGGTTCGCGGACCGCTGGAGGCGTAGTTGTCAGCTGAAGACTTTCCCCTCACCGTCGGGATCGAGGCGGTCGCGGACCGGGTCCGAACTCTACAATCTGGCCGCGACACCCTGGTCATCGCCATTACTGGCTCGGTCGCTTCTGGAAAGAGCACTTTTGCGCGCCACCTGGAGCAAGTTTTGGAACCGGGCCTCGACGTGGAAACCGTCTCCACCGATGGCTTTTTATTCACCACCGCTTATTTGCGCGAGAATGGTCTCTTCGAGCGCAAGGGCTTTCCAGAATCTTATGACCGAGCGGCCATGCAAGAAGCGATCGAATCCGTGCGCGAGGGGCCAACGGATTTCCCTGGCTATAGCCATATCACTTTTGATCCCGATCCAGCGCTAACCCGCACGATCGACACGCCTGATATCCTATTGCTCGAAGGGGTCGGGTTTTTAGCCCCACAGAATCCACCTCGTGCCCACTCTGTGCCCGACCTATTGTTCTATATTGACGCCGATTTGGCACATATAGAAGCCTGGTATGTCGAACGCTTTTTACGCTTCTGGCACGCCGCAAAGGACGACCCGACAAGCTTTTACGCGCAATTTCTGCACATGTCCGAAGAGGAATTGATCCAATTCGCCAAGACGGTTTGGGCTGGGATCAATTTGCCAAATCTAGAGCAGAATATCCTGCCGCTTCGCGAGCATGCAGATCTGGTTGTGAAGAAGGATGATCGCCACGCTGTGACCATCTCGATCGACCGCACGGCTTAGCGTTTATCGTACTTGTCTTCCTTGCGCTCCCCAAACAACATGCGCTGTTCCAGGTGGCGTCTAAGGCCCGCATAAAAGGCTTCTAAGAACATCAAATCAGTCTCGCCAGCGCCCGGCGTGTAGCCGATTTTCGTGGCGATCCGGTTGGCCACATTGCGCTTAATCTCCGGCGTCGATTGGCGCAGGACATCTTCCAAAACATGCAATTCGTGAATGCCATAAACATCAAGCTGCGCCGGCGTGAACCGGATCGTGCCGGTGGCCTCTGGCGTCGGCGTTGCAGAAGCAATGTCGTCGAGCAATTGCACTTTCGGCGCGTGGATAACCATGGTCCCCGCGACGAGATCGCCGACGCGTAGTTTGTCTTTGTTGAAGAGGGGGAAGAGCACAAACAGCCCGCACCAAATGAAGAGCAGCCAGTTGATCCATCCGGCCACGCCTTCGGCGCCAAAGCTGAACAAGACTGACAGAGGCAGGAAAAACTCCAGCTCTCTCAGGAAGTTCCGCGCAATCACCGCATTTGCCGTGAGCCGTCCGCCTTTGCGATCTGCGACCCGCAACCCAAGCGCCCGCTTGCCCGGCGTGGCGGCTTTGCGTCCAATTTCGAAGAAGATGAAATAGAAGTTTCGAACGAAGAAAATCAGGATCTGCGCCACCGCCCAAGCAATTTGCCAGCCGCGAAATCCGAATGCGCCAGCGATGGACGCGATGCTAAAAATGATCGCGAACATGAGCATGAATTGCAGGCCCACATCGAGGATAAAGGCCCCGAACCGCTCTCCAAAGGTTGAGATTTTAAGGTTGAGCGCGGCCCCTTCTGGGGTGACCAAAGTGCGCACGCGCTTGGCTTCGCTTTGGCGCGCCTTCATCCTCGCGCGGCGGCGTTTGCCTTCCTCGACGGGCGTGGGGTGTTTCAGCGCCGCCTCAGTCACGCCGGTCCCCTTCAACGCGGCGCGGCAGGTAGAAATAGCCGAGCCAGAAAATCAGCGTCGTGATGGCGACCCCATAGCGGATCGTATCGCTGGTGATCAGCTGACGTCCGAAGCCTTCGAGCAAAGCGGCGAGGAAGAGCATGACCACTGCGCCAATGATCACCATGGCGGCTTTTTCCCCGGCCTCGCGCATGGATTGCATGCGTTTTTTGCGGCCTGGAAACGCTACGGCGCCGCCAATCATAAACCCGGCTGCGCCCGCCAAAATCACCGCAAAAAGCTCCGTTACGCCATGAATGAACAGCCACCCGGTCAGCTCATAGGCGAGCCCTTTTTGCCAAAAGACGGCGTAGAAACTTCCAAGGTAAACGCCATTGTAAATGAGCAGAACCGCAGTCGGAACGCCGAACGCGAAGCCCAGGGCAAAGGCGAAAATGGCAATGCCACTATTGTGCGAAAAAAGCTGTGCAGCGAAGGCGCCAAGCATGTCGACAATGTCCCGTCGCTCCTCATAAAGCGTCGCGCGCAGCTCTTCATACGTGGCGTTCGGATTGCGGGAATCCCAGCTGCCACCGTGGAATGTCCAATACCATTCAGTGTCATTGATGGTCAGGAAGAAGGCGAGCAGCGCGCCGCCAAACAGGCATAAGAAGGCGAGCAGCGTCGGCCGCTTCGCGGCGCTAACCGCTGCCGCCCAATCCCGGGCAAAGAAT